>CANEMG010000170.1 GCA_947428535.1 uncultured Clostridium sp.
CCTATTGGAATTGGAACTTATAATATTGATTTAAATGATAAGAACAAATCTCTAAATGCTTTATTATACTCGGTAGAAAATGGTCAAAACTTTTTAAGTACTAGCCTTTTATATAATAATTGCAAAGTTGTAGATTTTTTAAAGGAATTTTTTGATAAAGTAAATCAAGATAATATCTTTCTTACTTGCCATTTAGAACCATATATAGAGAAAATAGAAGATATTGAAAATCAATTAGATGAATACTTAAAAAGAATGAATATAGAATATGTAGATGCTTTGCAAGTTCATACTTCTTATGTATCTAAAATTCCTTTACTTGACACCTATAATGAAATAGACAGATTAGTAAAAAAAGGAAAAGTTAAATATTTATCTGCTAGCAATACTACTCTTGATGAATTAAAAGAACTTCACAAAAATTTTAATATTTTTAGTTTTGAAGGGGTTTACAATTTAGAATGTAAATATTACGAAAATGTTGGATTAATAGATTATTGTCAAAAAAATAATATTAAATTTATATGTTATCAAGCTTTAAGGCGAAATAATATCGCAAAAATGAACTATCATTTTCTCTTAGAAATGACAAAAAAATATAATAAAACACAAAATCAAATACTTCTTAATTAGTTAATTAAAGAAAAAAAATTAAATACAATAATTAAAACAACTTCAATAGAAAATATAAATAGTAACTTAAATTCACTAGACTTTACTTTAGAAAATGATGATTTAAAAATTTTAAATAGTTTTCAAGATAAAAGATTTAATGATATTGAAATTGATTGGAAAAACCAAGGTGGTATTACTATTGATAAACTTGCTAGTCAATTTAAAATAGAATAACTTAATCTTATATAATATCAAAAGCCGGGCACTGCCCGGCTTTAAGGTATGATGACACTTTTTTGCAAAGTTTTAATAATATTGTTCCGCTTTCCAAATAAGAAGCTCCAATACACCTGGAATCTCCGTTTTTCCCAGCAACTCTTCAATAGTTACTCTCGGATACGAATCCACCTCTGTTACATTGAAAGCCTGTTTAAAAGTTTCATCAAAACTGTTTCCAGCTTTTTTCCAGTCTTCTTTAATGCATTCACTATCAGATGGCAATTTTTTTATTCTTTCCCACTGAATGCAGATTTCTTCCAGCATTAACTCTGCTATAACGTTTATAGTTACTTCATCCGACTCGTTTCGGTTTTCATTAGCAACTTTTATCAGTTGCTCTACTGTGGTAGCCTCGCCAAATTCATGAAGAAAATCGCATATATCTCCATATATTGCTGCAGCAGAATCCCAAAAGATTCTATCCGTTATCCGCATTTTGGGTGGCAAAAACTCACATTGTTTCATCAATTCTTCCATTTTTTATCCTCCAAAACATTCTATTTTTATCATCCTGTCATCCCTAAGCTGAAAATATAAGGATTCTATAACAGATGACTTTTATATTATAGCACTTTTACATAATTCATTCAATACTAAGTTTGGAAAAGCGGTGCCTTTTCTGACACCGCCTAAAAAATATTCCTGTAACTTTTAGTAATGAGAAGCGAACTTCATTATCGCTTTTCTATCCATACGCCTCACTGCTTCTAAGTACTTTTTCTCCTCTTCATCAGTATACATTTCTATAAATTTATTTTCATACCACTGAGGATGCAGTTCATCAACAAACTGAATTATTTTGTCAATAGCCTGATTCAGCAACTTGCCTTCTCCAGCCCGCTTCATACCAGCCATAAGTACATGGTTAATCACCATATACTCAAGAAAATTTTCATTTTGTTCATAGCAATCATTTTCTTTGGCAAAATTCTCCAGGTCTCTTACCGCATCAAAAATCTGAAACTGCCTTTCATCAGAGATTCCTACCGCCGATCCTGGTCTTATATGATAATGATATAAAGGCTTTTCTGTAAGAACAAAATTGGGATTGGTAAGAAGATGAATTTTGCCTGTAAAGTTCAAATCCTCCGCTAATGCATAGTCTCCAAATTCGAGGTTATTCTTTCTTAAGAAATCCGTTCTTAAGAGCCTTAACCAGACAGCTGGACTTTTGAAAAGAAGCAGCTTTTCTGGACTTAGTTTTTTTATTTTCTCTTCTTTTCCTGCAACAGTTATGTAAAATCCAGAAGCTACTGAGCAATCTATGGTCCTCATAAATCTACTAGTATAGCCAGTTTCCAAGACTTTAAGGTGTTTCTCCACGAAATCTGGCTCAACCCAATCATCAGCATCTACAAATGTTACGTATTCGGAGTTCGATAATTTAAGCCCCAAATTCCGCGCACGTGCTATTCCTGAATGCGGCTGCGAACACATTTTTATATGCTCACACTTGTTCATCATCCTTTCTATTATAGCTGGGCTCCGGTCTGTCGATCCATCATCCACAAGTATAATATCTGTATCTTTATAAGTCTGTTTGACTAAAGCTGTGATTGCTTTCTCCAAGTACCTATCTGCATTATAGATAGGCATAACTACTGATACTTTTGCCATTTTACATTCTCCTTTTTATACATTCATTAGTGTCAATTAATAGTTACAAAAATAAATTTTTCTCCCCTTTCTTTTGAGTTATTTAACTCTTAATACAAGCTACTAGTATACTAGCTTGCCACATCCGCAAAAGCAAAACTACAGATATAAACAATACAAAATTTGTAATTTTTTTCATGCCCTTACCTCCAATTCAACTAAATTATTTTTTGTTTTGTTCAAATTACTCATACTGCACCTCTCATTTTATACTGATAATATGTTGATATTGTTACTAAATTTTAAATGTCCTCCTCTCATTGTATTATTTATATGTAATCAGCAATATGCTGGAAATAAGATTAAAATTATTTTCCCCTCCTCAATAAAAAAATTCTTTTAATATTATATATCAAGTTTACATAAATTGCAAGTGCCTTGTTAAAAATTACTTAATATGCTCTCTTATATTATACTAGCTAAACTTATTTCAATTTCAGTATACAAATAGTCATTATTATTGCATTATTATAAACAATATTATATAATTAAAATACTTTATATGATTGGAGGAAAATATAATGAATTGTGCTATGTGCGGTATACATGCCTGTAAAAATAATCTTAAAAATGCTCCACAAAATTGTCCTAGTTTAGATGAAAACATAGAAAAAATAAAAGAAATTTATAAAACAGAAGAAAATTATACTATTGCAAAAATATCTACTAAATTATCTACAGAATATGGTAGAACACGAATTGAAGAAACAATGGATTTTGCTAAACAATGTGGATATAAAAAAATTGGATTAGCATTTTGTAGCGCTTTAGCTAATGAAGCTAAAATTATTGATAAAATTTTTACATATAATGGTTTTGAAACAGAGTCTATCATATGTAAGGTCGGAGGAATCTCTAAAGATATTGTTGATCTTTCAGACTCTAGAACTATGTGTAACCCTATTACTCAAGCGGAATTTTTA
>CANEMG010000171.1 GCA_947428535.1 uncultured Clostridium sp.
CACAATTTTAAAATTATCTTTCCAGTAATTTTTATCAATAAAATTATGAGATTTTATATTAGTATCTAACCAAATTCTAGATACTTCTTCTATATCTTCTTTTTTAAATTTTCTAATCATTTTTTCCTCTTTAAATTTCTTTTAGCTCTCCTAATTTTTCTATTGCTTTATTTTCATTTTCCACAAAAAATATATCTTTTCCATTATTACTTTCGTACATAAAATCTTTTAATGGTTTACTTGTATATTTTGAAAAATCACCATAAATGGCAAATTTAGTTTGATAGTTTATAAATTTTTGTAAAACTTCTCCTGCTAATCCCTTACTTAATATAAAGAAATCATCTATTATAGCTTCTTTATTTAAAGCTAGTTTGCTACAATTTGTCTCATACTTTATTGACATAATAAAATCTATTGCTGACTGAACATCTTTTATTATCATCTCATCACTTTTAACTATTGCAATATTTTTTATAACTTGTGTTTTCATTTTTATCACTCCTTAATTTTTATCTATTAAATTATATCTTTTAAATATAGTAATTATCATACTATATACTAGTTTTCTTCCCAACAATTCTCTAAATTTGGTTGTTTTTTCTTTCCCTTCTTGTCTCAATTTTTCTAATTCATTTCCTAATTTTTCATATTCATCTAAAATATCTTTTAATGCTTTTTCAAAATTTTCTAATCGTTCCATATTTTCTCCTTTAACTTATTTGTGTATATTTATTTTCTATAAAGACATTATTCCATAAGTAATAAATGGACTTGTATATATTGTTAAATATATTAATGTTATCCAAGGTTGATAATCAATATAAAATTCTCTAAAAGTTAAAGACCATGGATGTTTTATTAGTACCCATCCAATCACATCAAATACAACTGTTATTGTTCCCCAAATAAGTGATGTGTAAATAACATTTTGTAAAGTCAATAGTTCTAATCCACTAAAATAAAAATAGGCAAATAGTGGAAATATAATTATATTATATAAAGGATGCCAAGGTTTCGTTTTTTCATATCCTTCACCCATTCCTGAACTTTCTTTCATTGATTTCATATGTAATACTACAATATTAAAAATAGTATGTAATACTCCTATACTTGTAACTATAAAATATGCTATCCAGTACCATAACATTGAGGCTCCAAATCTTTCCATTGTAATTTCTCCATTCTAATTTATTTTATAAATCCTATCATAAAAGCAAGTAGAATTCAATTCCACTTGCTTAATTATTTTTTAAACAATCTCTAGTCCACAATTTGTACTTATATCAGAAAAAATAATGTCATTATCTTTTTTTAAAGTTACTGTAATTAAAGTTGTAATACTTTCAAAAATATCTTTTTCCATCTTCCCTTTAACTGGTGCAATTAATTTTATTCCATCATTATATTTAGATTTTATATTTAACTCATAATCACCTTTTCTCAATATTATATTTAGTGAATTTTTATCTATATCATATCTTATTACTTTGGTATTATTATAAGTAGTAAACTTAAATTCTTGCTTGTCTACTTTTAAAACACAAATAATTCCTCTAAACTCAAAAAATTTAAATGGCACTTCTGCTATTGATAACATAAAACTTGCATTAGATTTTTGAAAATTATTTCCTTGACACCAAATATAAGATTTTGGAAAAGAACATCCCCAGTCTTTTTCTATATATCCTATACTATTGCTAAAATCAATGTTTTTATTGTTAATATTTATAAAACCTTGTATTCTATTTTTCATACTAAGTATTGCATGATTACATTCCATAAATGGAATATATGAAAAAGGTCCCATTATGTTTGGATTTAAAAAGCTTGTATTTATATTTTTACTATCTGAATATTTAATATCACCATATATTTTAATTTTTTTAGTATTATCTGTAATATCTATATGAATACCTTCTTTTGAAAAAATATTATTTCCGATTTTAATCAAAAATGGCTCAGATTCAGATTTGAATTCATCAATACTATAATTTATATAATGTGATGAGTTATTTGTAATTACTTGTATAAATGCATTCTTATGGTCTTTGTTAATATTTATTCCTGGAATAAATGAAATCCCTTCTTCTTTATTTGTATTTTTGAAATACCAACCTTCAAAATAATTTTTATTTGTATCCAATTTTTTCTGTCCTTGAAATAAATCAGGATTTCTCATTAAAAATAACTTATTCATATTATGTATTCTTTTCAAAACATGTAATAATATTCATTTAACATTATTCTGTTAGAAATACTTTCTCTTATACTATAAATAAAATTATCATATATATCACATAAAGAATTAGATAAACTGCACCATTAAATCTGCTCATCTCATTTTTAGGTGGTATTACTGGAAATAATGCTAATACTAACATTGCTATTATTAATATCACCATCTGTATATTGTAAGTAAAATTATATGTTAGTGGAGAAATTAAAGCTGATACACCGATAATTAATAATATATTAAAAATATTTGAACCTATAATATTTCCTATAGCTATATCACTATTTCCTTTTATTGCTGCTGTAGCACTTGTTACTAATTCTGGTAGGCTTGTACCTATTGCAAGTATTGTTAATCCAATAATTTTTTCACTTACATTAAATCCTCTTGCAATAACTAAAGCATTTTCAACTGTTAAGTCCCCACCAATTTTTAGTCCTATAATTCCTATTACTATAAGTATAATACTTTTAACCATTGATGATTGTTTATTTTCTGTTTGAATTTCTATAATAGAATCATCTTTATCGAATTGTTCACCTTTCTTTCCCATAATAATTGTATATATTATAAACATTACAAATAAGAAAATTAAAATTATTGCTTCACTTTTTTGTATTGTTCCAGAAGTATTGCAAAAAATCATAAAAATAATTGTAATAATTAAACACATAGGCATTTCTATTAGCCTAGTTTCTCTTTGAAATTTTATAGGTCTTATCATAGCAGATAAACCTAAAATTAGTAGTAAATTACATAAATTACTTCCAATAATATTTCCTATTGACATATCTGAATATCCATCTATACTAGATGTTGTACTTACAAACAATTCTGGCATCGAAGTTCCTATTGATACTATTGTTAACCCTATTATTATTTCTGGTATATGAAATCTTTTTGCTATACTACTGCTACCTTCTACTAAAAAATCTGCTCCTTTTATAAGCAGAACAAATCCTAAAACTATTAAAAATAATGACAATAACATTTATTTCCTCCTAATTTTAATAATTTATTTTTGCTGTTTCACCTACTATTCCTTCTACTGTTCCTGGTAATTTTACTACAGGGCGTATACCAGATTCTGAATCATTATAATTAGCATAACCATTATTTCCATTATACACTACTCCCCACAAACAATTAGAATAATTTTAGTATGGTGAAGCCAGCCAATAATATTTTACATCATTATAACTATTTGTATGTGGTACATATAAT
>CANEMG010000172.1 GCA_947428535.1 uncultured Clostridium sp.
ATTTGGTTCCCATATAACATAATAGTGAATCCAAACAACCACCTATACTTCTTCCTTGCATAGTTATTTTTTCTCCACCAACTACATTTTTCCATTCAACTTTTGCTGTTAAATTATATGCATCACGTGGATTTGTTCCATTTGGATTCCAATCTTTTTCATACAAATCAAATGAATGCTGTACTATTTCTTTTCCAGATTCTATTTCTAAAGTATCTGTTAAACTTCTATGTAATGGTATCATTGCATAATCTTTTATTGTTTGGGCATATATTGTTGGAATTTCTAATAATGTATTAAATAAAAAACTTATTCCTGTATTATCTGAATATCCTTGAAACCATTTTGGTTTTAATGTTTTTATTTTATCAAAGTCTAAATAATCTATCATCTCACACAAAAAGTCTCCGCCTGTTGCAGATATTATTAGTTTTACATCATCATTTTCTAAAAGTTCCATAAACTCTTCCGCTCTTTTTTGAGCTGATGTACTTCTTCCTTTTTCATCTTTTCTTACACTCTCTGTTTCAATTACATTATATCCCATTAATTCTAGTGTTTCTATTGCAAATTCTAATCTTTTTATTTTATGCTCCGATGTTATTCCTGCAGATGGTGCACATATTCCAATAGTGTCTCCTTTTTTTAAAAATTCTGGATAATTCATATATTTTCCTTTCCGTTTATTCTTTTAACATCATTATAATTTTCCAAATCATTCTATCATATTTATTTTTTATATGCCAGTTTTTTATAAAAAAATGGCAGTTGGGATTTAGAACTTTCTCCCAACTGCCTTTTACTTCCTCTTACGAGGGCTCTTCTTCTAATGGCTCAAAATAGCTAAAATCTGGATCTTTGGAATGATAGAGCAAAACCTCATCACCTTCTTTAGATTTCCTCCATACTTTGTTAAAGGCACTACTTGCTCTCGAATACCAAATCCCGCTGATTCCATCAATTATTGGGGTTTTTCCCCATTTGATTCGGTGCACAATGTTTTTGTTTTCATCCTTTAATTCCGCCCAGATTACCTTTGAAGAGCAAACACCAAATTTATCGATGCTTAAAATCCGGGCCTTGACTGTTGTCATCATACGCCCACCTCCTAATTATTTTGTTTTGATATTATATCATATTTTTTTACAAAATTACATCTCTTTTTAATAATTTGTCTTTAACCGTTCCAGTTCCTAAATAAATATTAGTAGCATTATAAATATTATATAGCCCATCTTCATATTCAAATGTAAGCATAACTCCATTTAAAAATAATTCTTCTTTTCTTTTATTTAATATAATTTTAGGTAGCTCTGATAAAATATTTTCCATTTTTATTAAATCATTTTCTATATTTTCTTTTCTTTGTTCTAATTCTTCAAAAGTTAAAGCTTTTTCTAAATTAAATTTATAAACTTTCGTTCTTGTTAAATCACTCATATATCCAACTGTTTCAAGTTTTTCTGCAATATCTTCACACAAAACTCTTATATAAGTTCCTTTTGAACAACTAACCTCAAATTCTAATTCTAATTTTTCTTTATCAATACTTAACAATTTAATATTATAAATTTCTATCTGTCTAGTAATTACTTTTACTTCTTTACCTTCTCTTGCATATTCATAAAGCTTTTTTCCATTAACTTTTATTGCTGAATACATTGGTGGAATTTGCTGTTGCTTACCAATAAATTCTTCTAACTTACTTTTTATATTTTCTTCACTTAAATTATTTATTTTAACATTTTTAGTATCAATAATTTTTCCTTCTTGGTCTCCTGTATCTCTTTTTTCCCCTAATTTTATTTTTGCAACATATGTTTTATCATGTTCTATTAAATATTTTGATAATTTTGTATAATTACCAATTAGTACAGGCAATACTCCTGTTGCCATAGGATCTAAAGTTCCTGTATGTCCTGCCTTTTTTACATTCAAAATTTTCTTTGTTTTAGATACTACATCCTGTGATGTAAGCCCTTTTGGTTTGTTTATTATTAAAATTCCTTGCATAAATTCCTCTTATATTTATTTTTAAAAAATGTAGATGCAAAAACATCTACATTTATATTTTACCAATGATAAGTTTCATTATTTGATATTTTGAAAGCTCTAAATAATTGTTCTAACAAAAATATTCGTATTAATTGATGTGGAAATGTCATCTTTGAAAAACATACTAATTCATTAGATGTTTTTAATACTTCTCCAGAAATTCCTAGTGTTCCACCTATTATAAAATTTATAGTGCTATAACCTCTAATTTTTATATTTTCTATTTTTTCGGAAAATTCTTCTGATTTATATTGTTTTCCATTAAGGTCTAATGCTACTGTATACGAGTCTTTTTTTATGTTAGATAAAATTTTATTACCTTCTTTATCTTTTATTTCATCTATATTTTTTTCACTTATTTTATCAGGCAACTTTTCATCTTGTATTTCAATAATATTTAAATTACAATATTTTGAAAGTCTCTTAGAGTATTCTAAAGCTGCTTCTTTTAAATATTGTTCTTTTAATTTTCCAACACAAATAATATTTATACTAACCATATTTACTATCTAACTGTATTTGCTTCTGTATTATTTACAACATTTCCCTCTACTGTTGTATCAGATTCTACAGTATTTTCATTAATTATATCTTCATTTCCAACTATTCCAGATAATACATTTTCTTCTGAATCAACATTATCTAATTCACTATCTTCAATATTTTCATAAATATCACTATCTGGGAATACTGAATCATCTATATTATTATTTGTTACTACTTTTCCTTCATCTTCATTTGATAACATAAGTGAAACTGATATTCCTGCCAAAACTACTAAAACTAATATTGCAAGTATTAATGCAATAAGTGTTATTCCTTTTTCATTTCTCATTTTAAATTCCTCCTAATTTTAACTTTTGTTTACTATAGATATTTTACACATAATATTTTATAAATTCAAGTTTTTTTCTAACTTATTTATTTTTTTATATTTTTTGATATATAATAGTAATGAATAAAAGTTTTATAAAAGGAGATAATTTATGTTTGATGAATTTATTGAAAAAGAAAGTGAAAATATTATAAAATCTCTTTCTGACCTAATTAAAATTCCTAGTGTTTCAATAGAAACTAATAATTCCAATGAACCTTTTGGAAAAGATTGTAATGATGCATTAACCTATATACTTAAACTTGGTGAATCTATGGGATTTAGAACTAAAAATATAGATAATTACTGTGGCTATATAGAATTCGGAGATGGCAAAGAATTAGTTGGAATTATCGGTCATTTGGATGTTGTTCCTGCTTCTACTCAAGATGGTTGGACCACTCATCCATTTTCTCCAACTATTAGAGATGGAAAATTATTTGGTAGAGGTTCTATTGATGATAAAGGTCCAGTTGTTGCAGCTTTATATGCCATGAAAGCAATAAAGGATACT
>CANEMG010000173.1 GCA_947428535.1 uncultured Clostridium sp.
TATTACACAATATATATTCCAATAATCTTCTTCATCATATCCAAGATTTCTTAAAACTTCTTTATATGTTAATGCATAACTTTTTTCACATTTTATTATTGTATCATCTAAATCAAATATAAGATTTTTTATCATAAATTTTACCTCAAATATTATTTCTTTTCTGCATAAATAATAACATATGCATAAATAATTAACAAGCAATAATACCAAGCCGTAAAAAGCTTGGTATTACTTCTCTTCATTAAATTTCCATAATTATTGGCAGTAACATTGGGTTCCTTTTTGTTTTTTGGAATATATAATCTTTTAAAGAATCTCTAATGCTTGATTTTATAGTAGACCAATCTGTTATATGACTATCTACACATCTCATTACTTCTATATTTACTAAGTTTTTAACTTCTTCCATTAAGTTTTCAGATTCCCTTACATAAACAAAACCTCTTGAAATTATATCAGGACCTGCAACCACATTTCCTTTTGAATCCATTGTTAAAACTACTATAATTAATCCATCTTGTGATAAATGTTGTCTGTCTCTTAAAACAATATTTCCAACATCTCCTACACCTAATCCATCTACAAATACTTTTCCTGTAGTAACACTTCCTGTGAACTTTGCCTCATTTTGACTTAATTCTAAGACTCTACCATTTTTTAATAACATAACATTTTCTTCAGGAATTCCCATTAACTCAGCTGTATGTTTATGTGCTATTAATTGCCTATACTCTCCGTGAACTGGTACAAAGAATTTTGGTCTTACTAATGATAGCATTAATTTTTGTTCTTCTTGACATGCGTGTCCTGAAACGTGTACATCTGCTAAAGCACTATAAACTACTTCTGCACCAATTTTCATTAAATCATCTATTACTTTTGAAACAAATTTCTCATTTCCTGGAATTGGAGTTGCAGAAATTATAACTAGGTCATTTGAATTTATATTTACTTTTCTGTGCTCTCCATTTGCCATTCTTGTTAAAGCAGACATTGGCTCTCCTTGGCTTCCAGTTGTAATTATTACTAATTGATCATCAGTATAATTTTTTATCATATCTACATCTATAAATACATTTTTAGGAGCATCAATATAACCTAATTCTACAGATGTGTGTATCATATTTATCATACTTCTTCCACAAACAGCAATCTTTCTATTATTTGCTACTGCTGAATTTACAATTTGTTGTATTCTGTGCATATTTGAAGCAAATGTAGCTATTACTATTCTTTTTTTACAGTTTAAAAATAATTTATCAAAAACTTCTCCAACTGTACTTTCAGACATTGTGTATCCTTTTCTTTCTGCATTTGTACTATCAGAAAGTAACGCTAATACACCTCTATTTCCAAGTTCTGCTAGTCTTCCTAAATCTATTTTTTGATCATCAATTGGAGTATAATCTATTTTGAAATCACCTGTATGAACTACTGTTCCAACTGGTGTATGGATAGCTAATGCTACTGAATCTGGTATACTGTGACAACTTCTTATAAATTCTACTCTCATTTTTCCAAGTACTATTGTTTGTCCTTGTTTTACTACATTTAATTTCGCTGTTTTTAATAATCTATGTTCTTCTAATTTATTTGAAATTAAACCTATTGTTAATTTTGTTGCATAAATTGGTACATTTATTTGTTTTAATAAATATGCTATTGATCCAATATGGTCCTCATGTCCATGAGTTATAACTAATCCTCTTATTTTAGATTTGTTTTTTTCAAGATAAGTAAAATCTGGAATAACTAAATCTATTCCCAACATATCTTCTTCTGGGAATGCAACTCCACAATCTACTAAGACTATATCATTCCCATACTCAAATACTGTAATATTCTTTCCAATTTCTTCAATTCCACCTAACGGTATAATTTTTAATGTATCTTTCTTAAAAGAAAATCCTTCTCTTAAATCAATAGATTGTTCTTTTTTTATCATACTAACTTTTTTATTCTTTTTAACTGCCGGTAATTTTTCTTTTTCTTCAAACTTTAATAAACTTGTATTTGTTTTTCTAATTGGAGTAGCTACATAATCATTTTGTTCTTGTACTCTTTTAGTTTTTACCACTTTTTTTGCTACTGGATCTTTTGTCTTTGTCTTAGTCGTTTTCTTTACAATAGTATCTTTTTTAGCATTAGTCTTTGCAGTAGTTTTCTCAGTTTTTATTTTTGTTTTTGATACTGCATCATTATTTTTTCTTGTTTTTTGGGGATATCTTTTTACTGAATTTCCCATTTTCTCTTTTGCATTTTTATTTTCTTCCATATTATTTTGTATATTAAGTTTTTACTTAATATACTCTCCTTTCTTTTATATTTCCGTATCTATTTAATTTATATTTAGTTCTAATATGTACTAAAAAATCGTAAATTATCTATTTATTTTATCTCTTAAATTCTTTAATATACAAAAATTAGCCTAAAGTTTAGGCTAACAGAAAATATTTTACTTCATTTAAAATTACAAACCAAATTTAACATAAGCTTATTTAGCCTATGCTAATTTTATATTAAACTATTTTTTAATATTTATTACACACCTTAAAATAAAAATTTTTCTCTCTTAATTTTTATTTTATATTAAAAAACTTATTTAATTTTACTCCGTACACTTTATAATTTTAATATTTTCCGAACCTATGAACTATTTTATTTTTTATAAATCTCATTAATACTGTTTAATATTATACTATTATAAAAGCTTGTTGTCAAGAATTGGTATTCTTATGCCCATATATACCATTAAATATTATTTACTTGCCCCATTTTTTCTTATGTGATATAATTAATTTCAATTTATAAAGAAAAATAAAAATACCTAATGAACTATAAGTTCATTTTATGAGGAAAATTATGGAAAATAGTACAAAATTTAATTTAATTATTGAAAAATTAAATCAAAGAATAGCTACTTTGAATATAAGATTATCAAAAGATTCAAATAATATAGAACTTCAAAATAAACTTGATGAACTTTTAAAAGATAAAGAAAGAGTTTATAAAGGAACTATTAAAGACTTAGATGAACTAACTTTAAAATATGGAGAAACAAATAATGAATAATTTAGAAGAATTAACTTTAAAAGCCCAAAAAATAATTGAATCTGAAAAAACTATAAAATCTGACATTGAATACCTAAATGTTTCACACTCTAGACTAATTGCACAAATTATTAGTAATTATAATTTAAAATCTTCAGAAGATTCTAATCCTTCTGCTAAACTAATATTTTTAGGTGCACCTACTGGAGCTGGCAAAGATACTTTAGTTAAAAAAATTATATTAGATAATCCTGATAGAAATTTTGTAATTCTAAATATGGATATTTTCAGACATTATCATAATGTAATTTCAGGTACTGAAGAACATATATCAGATAAATATTATGCTTTTAAAACTAATCAATCATCTTATGAACTTTATTATA
>CANEMG010000174.1 GCA_947428535.1 uncultured Clostridium sp.
GAGTAATGAGAGCGGTAAAAAATAGTGTTAAAACAATGGAAGGACACTATACAAAAATAAAATAAAGGAATAATAGATGAGAGAAATATTAGAAATAGAATATTTAGAAATAGAAAAAAATGCATCATATGAGGAATTAATTAATAAAGTTTTAAATAAATGTTTTACTATTGAAGGACTAGAAGAATCAAATTTATATGTTAGCATAACTTTAACAAATCCAGAAAATATTAGAAAATTGAATCAGAAATATAGAGATGTAGATGCAGAAACTGATGTACTTTCATTTCCAATGTTTGAAAAAGAAGAAATTACAAAAATAAAAAAACTAGAATATAAAGAAGCACTTGGAGATATAGTAATTTCTATTCAAAGAGTGGAAGAGCAAGCAAAAGAATATGGGCATAGTTTTGAAAGAGAACTTGCTTATATGGTAGTTCATGCTTTTTATCATTTGATAGGAGAAGATCATATAGAAGAAAAGGACAAACTTCAAATGAGAAAAAAAGAAGAAAACGTATTGGAAAAATTAAATATTATAAGAAGCTAAATGTAGAGGTTATAATGGAAAGTAAATGGAAAAACCAAAATTTTTTCGAAGCGTTTAAAAATGCTTTAAATGGAATTATTTATATTATAAAAAAGGAAAGAAATATTAAAATCGAATTATTTTTTGCACTGTTGGCAATTATATTTAGTATAATCTTAAAGATAAGTTTAGTAGAAATGGCAGTAATTGTATTAATAATTTCTTTAGTATTTTTTTCAGAATTTATAAACACATCTTTAGAAATTGCAATTGATTTATATACACAAGAATACAATGAAAAAGTGAAAATAGCAAAAGATATTTCAGCAGGAGCTGTATTGCTTGTTTCAATTGCATCAGTTATAATAGGTTTTTTAATTTTTTTGCCTAAAATATTGAAAATAATGAAGTTATAATTGGATAAAAAAGTTAGAATTAGAAAAGTTTTAGAATGCTTGAAAATACGTATAACAAAAGATAAATAGTATTATTGGAGAAATTATCATGGATAAAAAAGTAAAAATATTAATAGTAATAATTAGTATAATTTTAATTACAGGAGTTGTAATTTATTATTTTAATGTAAACAATAAATCAGAAAAAAGCATTATAGAAACTGAAGATTTTTCTAAAGAAATAAAAGAAGATAAAAAAGGAAGTATAAAAATATTTAAAGGAACAGAAAGACCAATAGCTTTTATGATTGATAACAACAAAAATGCACAACCACAAGCTTCTATAAATTCTGCTTATATGGTGTATGAAATAATAGTAGAAGGTGGAGAAACAAGATTAATGGCATTATTTAAAGGAGTGGAAACAGATTCTGTTGGTCCAATTAGAAGTTCAAGACATTATTTTTTAGATTATGCAATGGAAAATGATGCTATATATACTCATTTAGGAATGAGTCCAAAAGCTGAAGAGGATATGCAATCATTTAATATAAATAGTATAAATGGACAAATATATGATACGGGAAAAGCCAGAACAAATTCATCTTTGTATTGGAGAGTAAAACATAAAAAAGCACCACATAATGCATACACTAATATTGATAGTATTTTGGAAATTGCAAAAGATAAAGGTTATAAAACTACATCAGAAAAAGAAAGTGTTTTAAATTATGTATCAAATGAAGTAAACCTAGCTTCAGAAGATTCGGTAGTAGCAAATGTAATAACAATTCCTTACACTGATTCACATAAAGTTAAATATGAATATGATGCCAAAACTAAAAGATATATTAGATATTCAAAAAATAGGAAAATGACAGATGAACAGACAAAAGAAAATGTAACAACTAAAAATATAATTATAACATTAGCTAAAAATTATGATTTAAAAGATAAAGAAGAAAAGGGAAGACAAGATGTTGTAACAGTTGGAGAACTAAATGGATATTATATAACAAATGGTAAAGCTATAAAAATAAAATGTATAAAAAAAGATAGAAAAGAACAAACAAAATATGTAGATTTAAAAGGAAATGAAATAAATGTGAATGATGGAAATACTTGGATAAATGTATGTCCTATAGATTCAAATATTTCTATTTCTGAATAATGAGAAAAGGATGAATATGGAAGGATTTAAGTCAGGATTTGTGTCATTAGTAGGCAGAACAAATGTAGGAAAATCGACTTTGCTAAATGCATTAGTAAAGGAAAAGGTTGCCATTACAGCAAATAAAGTTCAAACAACAAGAACAGCAATAAAAGCCATACTAAATGATGATAAATATCAAATAATAATTACAGATACTCCAGGAATACATAAACCTAAAACAAAGCTAGGTGAAACTATGGTGAGTACTGCTTTTACAATGTTTTCAGAGGTAGATGTTATATTATTTTTAATAGAAGCTACTTCAGAAGAAATTGGAAGAGGAGATAGGCGTATATTAGATAAAATAATAGAAAGCAAGAAACCATGCATACTTATTATAAATAAAATAGATTTAATAAAAAGAGATAAATTATTAAACCTTATAGAAATGTATAGGAATGAATATGATTTTAAAGCGGTTGTTCCAATATCAGCAACCAAAAAAGATGGAACAGAAATTATTATAGAAGAACTAGTAAAATTACTACCAGAAGGACCTAAATATTATTCTGATGAAGAATATACAGATCAAACAGTGAGACAAATTTCTGAGGAAATAATAAGAGAAAAAGCATTAAAATTTTTAAATGATGAAGTACCACATGGAATATACATAGAAATAGAGAAATTTAAAAATAGAAAGACAACAAAAGGAGAAGATATTTACGACATAGATGCAACAATTTATTGCATTAGAGAATCTCATAAAGGGATAATTATAGGGAAAGGTGGAAATCTTTTAAAGAAAATTGCAACTTATGCAAGACAAGATATTGAAAAAATGCTTGACTCAAAAGTGAATTTAAAGGTTTGGGTTAAAGTAAAAGAAGATTGGCAGGAAAAAGATAATATAGTAAATAAATTTAAATTAAAATAAATAATAAGAAATAAAATAAATACCAGTATAAATCTTCGAAAATTACAAAAGATAAATTCAAGAAGGAGAGGAAAAACATGATAGAAAAATTAGCTTGGAATACATTTAAACAAACTGGAAACATAAATTCTTATCTAGAATTTAAAGAAGTAAAAAATATAGAAGAAAATATGAAGGTAACGATAGATGAAACAAATAAAAGTAAATGGAATAATAATAGCAGAAAATAATATGGGGGATTTTGATAAAATGCTTACAATTTTAACCCCTAATTTAGGAAAAATTGGGTGCAGTGCTAAAGGGTCTAGAAGGCCAAAAAGTCTTCTGCTTATCGGTACTCAATTTTTGTGTTTTGTAGAATATATGCTTTTTAAAAGTTCAGATGTATAT
>CANEMG010000175.1 GCA_947428535.1 uncultured Clostridium sp.
ACTTCTCCACCAAAGTCTGCGTGTCCTGGTGTGTCTACTATATTTATTTTTATATCTCCATAATGTACGGCTGTATTTTTTGAAAGTATTGTTATTCCTCTTTCTTTTTCTAAGTCGTTTGAGTCCATAACTCTTTCTTCTACTTGTTCATTACTTCTAAATATACCACTTTGTTTTAATAATGCATCTACTAATGTTGTTTTTCCATGGTCTACGTGTGCAATTATTGCTACATTTCTAATTTTTTGGTTGTTCATTTTTAATCCCCTCTTTATTACTATAAAAAAATGATTAAATCTACAAAACGCAGATTTAACCATATAATTATATATCAGTAAGTTTTTTTTGTCAACACGTTAGTTACTGATTGTTGCCTAGTGTATTAAATTTCTTCACTAGACAATTTTATAATCTCATCTTTTATTATCGCACTTACTTTATCTTCTGTTTCTTTTTCTATTTTTTTACCTGTTACATATTCTGAAAAATCTAATGGGTTTCCATATATGATTGCATTTTTTGTAAATGGTTTTGCTGGTCCTACAATTCCTATAGGAACTATTTTAGCACCAGTTTTCAAAGCCATATATGCTGCACCATTTTTTATTTGTCCATCATTCTTCTCTAGTCCATTTCTAGTTCCCTCTGGAAATAATCCTATACATTTTCCATCCTTTAAAGTTTTTAGTGCTTCTTTCATTGCAGAAATATCCTTTGTATCTCTTTTTACATATATTCCTTCAAAAAGAACTCCTAAAACAAAAAATAATGGATTCTTTTTTAATTCTTGCTTTGCCATAAATCTAATGTGTCTACCTGCTGTTACTATTATTAATGGTGGATCTAGATATGTTCTGTGATTTCCACAAAATATTAAAGCCCCTTGTTTTGGTACTTTTTCATTTCCTATTATTTTTACTCTATATACTATTTTACAATATGCAAAAATAAAAAACCTTACAATTGCTCTTCCTATTTTTTTTAAAACTTCTTTCATCTTTTACCCCTATATTTTTATTATATTATCTATACTATCATTATCACAACATACGTTAGTTTTTGGACAAAAATGTCCAAAAACAAGCGTCCCTAATTGGACATTTTTTCCTTAATTATACTAACTATCTTTTCTACAACTTCATCTATACTTAAATTTGTAGTATCAACATATATTGCATCATCAGCTTTAACAAGTGGTGACAATTCTCTTTCAGTTTCTGACTTATGTCTTGCTTCTATATTTTTTAAAACTTCTTCATAAGTTTGTTTAATTCCTTTTTCTATATTTTGCTTATATCTTCTTCTTGCTCTTTCTTCAATAGAACAATCTAAATATATTTTTACGTTTGCATTAGGAAAAACCGTTGTTCCTATGTCTCTTCCTTCCATTATTATATTTGATGTTTTTCCCATTTCTCTTTGGATAGGTGTCATTTTATCTCTTACACATTTTATTGCAGCAAATTCAGCTACATTTAAATTAACTTCTACTGAGCGTATATCCTTTGTTACATCTTTTTCATTTAAAAACACTTCTTCTTTTCCATTTTCTTTTTTAAGCTGTATATCTATGTTCTCTAATATACTAGAAATCTTTTCTATTTCATTACTTTTAATATTATGATTTATACACTCAAGTGTAACACATCTATACATTGCTCCTGTATCTATATTTATTAAATTCATTTTTTCTCCAACTAATTTAGTTATAGTTCCTTTTCCACTACCTGCCGGCCCATCTATCGCTACAACAAAAGACATTTTATATTACTCCTATCATTTTATTATTTTTCTTTATTGGTTTCTAAATTTACTCCTTTAACAACAATCTCCATATTAAGCACATTCATTGCTGTCATTTTGTCTATTTCTTTTATTATTTGTTTTTTTAACAATTGCATAGTTTCATTTATGTTATATCCATAATTTATAATTACTTCTATATAAATATATATTCCATCATTTAGTTCTTCATGTTTTTTTATTATTGCTCTATGTATTTTATGTACACCTTCACTTTTTTCTACCACATAATCTATTATTTGTTTAAATACTGTATCTGAAATTTTAAAATTCCCCATATAACTAAATGTCGGTCTTATAATTGATTTTTCAGAAACATATGGTGCTTGCCCTTTTCCTTTTGATTTAAATATTTGAAGTGGATCTAATAAATATCCTGAAAAATCTTTTTTTAAAGCAAACGTTGGAACTGGTATAACGTGCTTACCTTGATGAACTCTTATGTCTCTTGCCATTGCCATCTCTTCTTCTGTTGCTACATCTGTTATATATATTGTTTCTGATATTGGTTCAAAACCAAGGTTAGCTGCTATTTTTTCTACCATTCCATCTGAAGTACCTAATATTAAAATACTATCTGGTTTTCTCTTTTTTATGGCATTTTGTATTTCTTTTTTTCTTTCCTCGTTTTGGAACAATGCATTTCTAACTGTCTCTATTTTTGTTGGTGCCTTTTTAGCTGATATTCCTGCTATTACTTCATTTTCAGATATTAAAAGTCCATCATCTATAATGTAATTTATACCTTTTTCATTTGCAACCATCTGGGCTCTATAACTTTTTCCTGTTCCTGATGGTCCTACAAATGCATACGTTTTCATTTTATGGTGTGAAAATAATAACATTTTATTCTTGTATGATACATTTAATTATTTAAATTATCATACACTCCTTTCTCATATAATAATTTAGTAGTTATTATATCATTTATCTATTTTTTTCACAAGTATTGCTATTTCAGTTTTAAAATTATCATTATTATTTATGTATATTTAATAGATAGTATTTCATTTTTTTATTATTATAAATGTATCTTTATTATCTTCTTTCTCTCCTTCATTATTATTTCTTTTTTGCACATTATATGATACTTCTGGAGTCTTTGCATTATCTTTATTTACATCTTGATTAATTATTTTGTTTTCCATTGGCTGTATATTCTCTCTCTCTTTACTTGGTGTTTTTTTTGTATTATTAGTATCTAAAGTTAATTTGTATGCATTAATTGTATATGTAATATATTTACTATTTTCATCCTGACTTTTTATATTTTCTGTACTCGTATTTTCACTATTCAATTCTTCATCATATAACCATTCGCTATACAATTTTTCATCATTTAGTTCTTCATTATAAAGATTTATTTTAGCATCAAATTTCCATTTAGCTATTTTTCCTTTACACTCAATATTTTTATTTTCTGAAAAAGTACTTTTTAAATAATAAAATTTTTTCCCTGCATTAAAACTTGTAATTATAATTAAGATCATTAATAATATAATAATCATTATTCTAACAATTAACTTTATATCTTCTATTTCTATATCTTTTATAAATTTTCTTTTTGGCGTCAATATGCTCCTGCAGGTGGCTCCA
>CANEMG010000176.1 GCA_947428535.1 uncultured Clostridium sp.
ACCTTCTAATAATACTTCATATTGATTTCTTGGTATTTCTTTATTAGAATCATCTAATAATTTTATACTATATTCTGTTGCAGCTACTGTTCCTGCTTTTATATTAAATGGTCCTGCTATATAGTAATTATCATTTTCTGACAATACTGCATCATTTCTTCCTAATGAAGGATATGTATTTTGAGTTGTTTCATTTCCTTTCATAGCTTCATTTATTAAATATTGATATAAATGATTTGCCATTTCTTGACGTAAATTACTTCCTGTTACATCTCTATATGATCCTTCATATGTTGAACCATCCTCACTAAATCCGCTTATTGTAATTGCTGGTAATGTTGTTACATCAAATTTTTCAGTATCTCTATTTGTAAAATACCAGATTGCATATTGTTGAACAACATCTATATCATCATCAGTTAAATATGCTTTTACAGCATCTACTCCATATTCATATCCTGCAAATGCTTTAGCTAAATAATCATCTTTTTGCTCTGGAGTTTGTTTTCTTAAATAAGAATTTTCAAATATCCAATTTAATGCTTTATAATTAGATGTCCAAAGTGCATTATCTTCCGAATATGATGTACTTAAGTGTAATGATTTTACTTCTGAATTATTTGAATCTTTAAAATCTGCTACATTTTTATATTCCAAGCTTGTAAAACCAGTTGATGTAGCTCCTGGGAATGATTTCATAGCATTTAAACAATAAAATGCATTTGAAAAATCATAATCTCCTTCTTCAATTATTTTACAGATTAGTGTGTCACCAACTTCATAACCATGTGGCATTTCATCATAAATTTCTTTTTGTTCTTCAGTTAATGTTCCACTAGCCTCTTCTCCTCCTTCATGCATAATAACAGATTGTAAATTAGCAGTAGTATCTGCTTTAGTTAACCCAGCAAATACTGTAGTATATGGTGCTAATAATGTAAGTACACACGCTAATACAATAGCTACTTTTCCTGTTTTCTTTCTTAACATAAATTCTACCTTCCTTTATATTATTTTACATAGTTATATTCTTATATAATTATATTTTAACTCTAAAAAATTTAGTGTCAATATTACTTATTGACAAACATCTTAATTTTCCTAGAGTACTCCCGATTCTACGGTACATATCAATTATATTACATTTTTATTTTAAAATCAAGTATTTATGTGAATTTTTAAGGCTTTTCCTAATATTTCTATTTTTTTTATTTTAAATTTTGAATATATATTAATTTTTACTCATAAGTTTATCTAGGAGAAATTTATTATGAAAAAAATATTATCTTTATTTTTACTTTTTATTTTAATATTAAATAATTTATGTTTTGCTGATGATAATTTAGAATTAGAAGGTACTGATGACTCATTATCTTTTGAGGTTTCTTCAAATTCTACTAATGAACCTATAACTAATTCTAAAAATATTGTTGTTATTGATAGGAAAACTTTATCTATACTTTACGAAAAAAATGCTTATGAAAAAGTTCCTATGGCTTCAACTACTAAAATTATGACTTGTATTGTTGTTTTAGAAAAATGTTCTTTAAATGAAATAGTTACTGTTTCAAAAAAATCTGCTTCTGTTTCTGGATCAACTCTAGGTTTAATTGCAGATATGAACATTTCTGTTCAAGATTTAATTTATGGGCTTATGCTTCGTTCTGGGAATGATTGTGCTATTGCTTTAGCTGAACATATCGCTGGTAGTGTTGAAAATTTTTCTGTTTTGATGAATGAAAAAGCTAAAGAATTAGGCTTGTCTAATACTAATTTTGTGACTCCACATGGTCTTGATGATGCAAACCATTATACAACAGCATATGAATTAGGTATATTAACAGATTATGCTTTAAAAAATGAACAATTTAAATCTATTGTTTCAACAAAATCTTGCACTATTTCTTTTAATGGAGCTCCTAGAACCATTTCAAATACTAATGAACTACTTGGAAATCTAAATGGTGTTTATGGAGTTAAAACAGGTTTTACATTTGAAGCCGGTCGTTGCTTAGTTTCTGCTTGCAAAAGAGATGATTTAGATATAATTGTTGTTGTTTTAGGTGCTAATACCAAAAGTATAAGAACTAGAGATAGTTCTTCTCTTATAAAATATATTTTTAACACTTATAGCTATGTTAATGTTTCTTCTACTATAAACAATTCCTTTAATGAATATATTCCTTTCTTTGCTAAAAATTGTTTCCTAGAAAAAACTACTACTACTCCTATTTTAAAATTAGGAAATTTAAATAACTATAATTTTCCTTTATCTAATAGCAGTGCTTTAGAGCTTAATACTAAAATTTATACTTTAAATTCTTTTTCACCTTCTATAAAAAAAGATTCTAAAATTGGTACACTAGAACTATATAATGATGATAAGCTACTTTGTAGTGTTGACATTCTTCTTGATAACGAACTTATTAAAAATAATTTTTGGTATTATTTTAATTTGATTATTCGTAATCCTTTTACGAATTGAATAAATTTTTTGTAGGCAAAAATTATATGGATTCATTCCACTTACTCATTTAAGCTAATTTTCATTCATCAATATAATTTTTTGCCTATTTTTATGAAATTTTACTATACAATTAGGTTTAAACAAATTAAAAACCGGGTACAATCTCCTTAAAATAAAGGAGGTTTTTTTATGAAAAAATTTATATTAGAAAATAAAATTACAATAGTATTGATTTCAATAATATTAGTTTTACTAGTAAGTCTTTTTACAAAAAGTTTTGGTATGGAAGACTATCAAACTTTAGATTTTTCTCTAGGAATTGTAAGTACTGATTATTTAAACATGCGAAGTGGTGCTGGAATAAACTTTAAAGCAATTGATGTTTTAAATCGTAATGAATATGTTAGAATATTTGGAAAAATTGGAGAATGGTATATTATACAAAATGATGAAAACAAAATTGGAACAGCCCATGAACGTTATATAACCCCTACTTCAGAACAAAAAGCTGCTGTTACAAATACAGAAGCAGTGGAAGAAGTAAAATCTTTTAATTTAACTGATGATGAATCTAAGGTTCTATCTCTCATAAATACTGAAAGAAACAAAAATAAATTATCTAATTTAGAAATTGATGAAAATCTTCAAAATGTAGCAAGATTAAAAGCTCAGGATTTAGTACAAAATAATTATTTTTCACATAATTCCCCTACTTTAGGAACACCTTTTGATATGCTAAAAAGTAATAATATCCCTTATAAAACGGCAAGTGAAAATATTGCTGGTAATAACAATATTGAATCAGCTGTTGAAAGTTGGTTAAATTCAGATTCTCATAAAGAAAATATTTTGAGTAATGATTACAACTATACTGGAATAGCTGTTGTAGACAGTATTGCTTAT
>CANEMG010000177.1 GCA_947428535.1 uncultured Clostridium sp.
AATTTATCTATCTCCACCGCATTTAATGACATGTATTTTCCTCATCCAAATTAATACAATTTTTTGCACCAAACAATTCTGTTGCCCCCTTTAATACATCATTAGTCGGATTAGGATAAAAAACTACCAAATTATCTTTTGCACGAGTAACACATACATAAAACAATTTTTTTGTTCTTCCCAAAATTCTTGGATATGTTGCTTGTTTTGCTTTCGACAATGTAGATAAAATTTGTTTATTAAATAAGTATTCAAAATTATAATTAGACCATCCACCATTTTCAAGAAGCACCAACACATTCTCATATTCCAAACCTTTAATTTTATGTTGCGTAGAAAATGGAGTATAACCTTCCAAATACTTGTAAAGATTTTGAAGCTCAACATATTTGACCTGCTGTACTCGCCAATACAAATATTCATTTTTTTCAACAAAAGAAAGAAATTTATCATCTTTCTTACATAACCCCACCTGATCAGCAAAATCAATAATAGTGCCAATAGACTCATTTTCCATAGCTAATAACCTTTCAATATTGTCTACCAGCCTTACTTTGTCATTATTTACAACTATTCTTACTTGTGTCTTTAGCAGTAGTTCATTAAACATTCGATTTTTATACAAAAAAATAATATCCTGAATTTTAAACAAATGTTGGATTAAGTAATCTCTTTTTGCTTCTCTTACAACCATCCCTTCTATCTCCACTTTATCGTCAATCAAACTATCCTTATCCATATAAATCTGGCTAAATTTTTCATATGACCATGCTTTTATATAATCATATAATACTTTTACTCCCTTCCCTTCTAACAAAACTTCTAAATGCTGTTTTCCTGCATTTTGTCCCCGTTCATACTTCCAATCCATCCCTTTAATAGCTTCATCAACAGTTGTATTTTCGGCAATTACATAATGCTTCTGTTCAGCCGCTTTTTTAAATTCTTTTTTAAACTTGAAAATAGGATCGTTATCGTAAATCTGCATCAGCTCATTAAATCCTGCTTCGCTCGCAATTAAATTATGCGTAAGCCTCAATTCTTTTGTTTGTTTTGAATCATTGAAATCCCATCCTTCACACCATTTAGATTTTTTTATTGCACTTAAATCAGTATTACAAGAATATAAAAACCTTATTGTCCCTTCTTTCAATTTTCCTTGAACCATATTAGGAGCATCTATATCATCAGATTCTTTTTGCACCAAACCATCTATGCGTAACTTGTTAGCCAATTTTATTACAGCCTTGGGATTTCTTCTATTTTGCGTCTTTTCTATTTTATGGACAATTCCTTTAGAAACATATCCTTCAATATCACCCACACCCTTTTCATCATATATGGACTGCATAGAATCACCAAAGAAACCTATAATATTCTTATGCTTACTGGTTTGCAAATAATTTAATAATATATCAATAACTAACGGTGAAGCATCTTGGTACTCATCAACAAAAATGAATGGATACTTATCATTTAGAATATCACAAAGTTTAGGATATTTTTTATACATCTCGTTTGCCAATAATAATACTTCATCATGTGATATTTCACCATTTGATAACCTAACATATTCTTTATACTGTACAGCAACATCATTTGATAGCAAAAACTGTTCATCCTGATCAGGTTTCCTTATACCACCATCTTCCATATTAACTAAATCGACTAATGTAGACCGTAAATCATTTGGAAACAATGAAATATTTTCCCACAAAAAATCATGTATCGTTGAAACCCTTAAGTTTGCTATATTAGCTCTATTCATGATTTCGACTGCTGCTGCATTTGTATATGTTATGCATGCTATTTGTACATTTGGATAAAATATGGATATCTGCCTTAAAGTCTGCACAAGCGAATATGTCTTTCCACTTCCAGCTCCACCACTTAAAAGGAAATTATGATTCTGCTTTATGTGTAACAATATTTCTTCCATCTCTTTATCTAATCTGCTCGCAGCCACTCTAATCCCTCCCTTATATACGGTGGTATCTCCCAATTTGAAAAATCTGTTATATTATTCGCTTCACTGCACAAAAGAACATCCAGCGGAAAAGCAGGCTTGCTTTTTATACATTCCTTTGCAAGCTCATATGCAGTATATTTATATATAGATGCTCCTGTTACTTTTTCTCCAACTTTTTCAACATTTTTCAAACTGTTAAAACTATCAAGATTATTTACAACAAACTCCCTATTATAAAATAAAAAAGCATCTTCAAAACTTCTTGGATAATATTTACTTCCATCTTTCGCTTCTTCTGTCTGATAAACCACCATCAATTTACCACTGTTATTTTGTTTCCATTCTCCATGTTCATTTAATAGTATTTTTTGCTCCCGCTTCCTCGTCATAAAAAAATTTAATGTTGTTCTTCCCCATGTTTCGAGTGGAACTTTATAATAATGTTTTAAAGCATTATTAGATGTAGTTGTGCCTTTATTCACCTCAGTTTCTTTTATTACTGTTCTGTCCACTCCGTTTTTGTCTTTTACCTTGGTTTCTTTCCCTGCATCTATATCAGTAATAATCAATGTCTTTATTCCTATAAATTGCAAAAATTTATCAAATAATTGTGAATTGGCACCTACTTCGATAAGTGAAATATTTTGTGCCATCAACGGTAATTTTGATTTATCTCTCTCCTCCTGATCTATTTTTTTCATCATTGCAGGCAAAAGTATTCTTTCTGTATCTCCTTCATACAAAACAGCCTTATCTGCAAAAAAAATTTCTGCATAATTGAGTGTCAGATATTGTTTTAAAAACTTAAATCTCCTATTTTCAGGATCATTTTCGTCCTTATACTCTGCCTCTAAATTTCTTAAATTCTTAGAAACAACACTTGTCGCAGAAGTTTTCTGAAAATATTTTATATCATCAAAATCACATTCAGCTACTATATGAGATGAATGAGTGGTAATAACTGTTTGTAAATTAATTTTATGTTGTAAATCCTCTCCAATACTTCCATCTATAAGTACATCTTTGATATTTTTAATAAAAACATACTGCATCTGCGGATGTGTATGAGCTTCTGGTTCTTCTATAAATAGCAAATTAATATCAGATGGTGCAATATTATCATTATTATCACATCTAAATTCTGCCAAAATTGTTTCTATTTGAATTATTATACTAATTAAGTTTAAATAACCTAATCCATTATAACTTTCCGGTAGTTGATGACTATCGGCTTCATAAATCATCGTGGTATTATCTCTCAATAACTGTTGCTGACCTAATGTAGAAATTATCTTCACGATAGTTTCATTTTCTTTTATTCCACCGAATTTTTTTACTTTATTTATAACTTTTTCGAACAATCCTTCATATACTCTTGTAAGCGAAACATCCGTATTTAC
>CANEMG010000178.1 GCA_947428535.1 uncultured Clostridium sp.
CAGCTGTTGTATTTTCAGATATTGTTTTGAACATCATTACTCCCACATATTTTAAATTATTGCCATTATCATATTCTTAATTTCATACTATAAATTCATACCTGCAGTAAATCCTGTAGAATATGCTATTTGTAAATTAAATCCTCCTGTATATGCATCTACATCTATTATTTCTCCTGCAAAATATAATCCTTTTATTATTTTTGATTCCATTGTTTTAGGATTTATTTCCTTTATAGAAACTCCACCAGCTGTCACTATTGCTTCTTCTACTGGTCTGAACCCATCAATTGTTATTTCAAAGTTCTTTAGCAAATTAACAAGTCTAGTCCTCTCATCTTTTGTAACTTCATTTACTTTTTTATACGGATCAATTTCTGACAATTCAATAACATTGTTTATTATTTTTTTAGGTAATAATTTTTCTAAACTATTCTTGAATTCTTTATTTTTAAATTCTTCAAAATCTCTTCTAACTCTTGCATCTAATTCTTCATTACTTAATGCTGGCTTTAAATCTATTATTAGTTTTATTTTTCTTTCTTTTAATAATCTATCTATATCTCTATATCGTAATAAATGTGCTGAACTACTTAAAATAGTTGGACCACTAACTCCAAAATGTGTAAATAATAATTCTCCAAAGTCTTCATATATTTTTTTGTTTTTCTCTACATCTTTTAATTGCATTTTTATATTTCTTAATGATAAACCTTGCATATTTTGACATAATACCTTTTCCCCTGTTAATGGCACTAAAGAACCTCTTATATTTTCAATAGTATGTCCTAATAATTTAGCAATTTTGTATCCTTCTCCGTTTGATCCTGTTAATGGATAGCTTTTTCCTCCTGTTGCAAGTATAACTTTCGAAGCTAATATTTTTTCGTTTAATGTTTGTATTCCTATTACTTCATTATTTTTTACTAGTATTTTATCTATTTTAGTATCTAATCTAATTTGAATATTTTTATATTTATTTAATTCTTTTATAAAACAGTTTAAAACATCCTGAGCTTTATCTGTTACTGGAAATATTCTATTTCCTCTCTCTTCTTTTACTTTTATTCCATTTTTTTCTATTAAATTAATAATATCTTCATTATCGAAATTTTGGAAAGCACTATACAAAAATTTTCCATTTCCTGGAATATTTTTTATAAAATCATTTATATTTAGGCTACTTGTAATATTACATCTGCCTTTTCCAGTTATCAAAAGCTTTTTTCCAAGAGTTTTATTTTTCTCTATTAAAATTACATCATTTCCATTTTGTGCAGAAGATATTGCTGACATAATTCCAGCAGGTCCTCCACCTATTACTATTACTTTCATTATGAATTCCTTTTATTTTTCTTCTACTTCAGTACAATACACTGTTTCTAATTCTTCTAATAAATATTTTCCAACAAATTTTGGAGCATAATATGTTTCTAGTTCATATGAAGGTACTACAACTACATTTCCTTCTTGATCAATTACTCCCCATTTTTCTTCTTGATATATTCCTGCAAATCCATACTCATTTACTTCTGTAACTCTATCATATTTACACTCGACAACAACTTTTCCATCTTTATTCTTAAATCCCCATTTTCCATCATCAGCTTGATATGCATATAGTTTTGCATCTTTAAAAACTTCTGTATTTGATACTATATTACCTTTTGAATCTATATATTTTAATTCATTTGAAGAATATATTGCTGTATATTCAATACCTACTTTTTCCACAACTGCTTCACTCATTGTTAATATTTTTTCAATATTTTCTGAATAAATATCTACTGTATTTCCTTTTCTTGCTTCTAATGCTTTTGCATTTTCCAATAATATAATATAATCATATTCTGCTGGAATTTCAGTTCCTGTATAAACATTTAGCACTCCTGATTTTCCTTCTTCATTTGTAAAAATAAAGAAATTATCAAAAGCATAACTTATATTTGTATACTTATCTTCTATTTGTACATCTTTACTAATTACACTATAATACCCTTGTTCATCTTGTGCTATAAAGAAAGCTGGATTTCCAGTATCTAGCATACTTTTATATGTATTTGTATTTACTAGATTTCCATGCATATCATATAACATTGATTTATCACCTTTTTTTACAGAAATATAATGTCCTGCAACAAAATAACTTTCGTATTCTGGCTTTAATATTTCTTTACCATCTTCTTCATAAAATCCATATTTTCCATTTTTATTTACAACAAAAACCTTTGAATTATTATAATAATTTATTGATTGATATCTAGGTTTAATTACAATTTTATTATTTTTTATAACACCTTTTTTACCTTTATCCATAAATACTAAATATACATCATTAGTATCATATTCTAATGCTCTAGTTATTTCTTCATATTTTGGTGATATTACTACTTTTCCATTATAATCTATATAACCATAAATTATCCCACTATTAGTTTTCTCTGATATAATATATCCTGTTTTTAAATATCCATCTTCTCCTGAAGAATATTCATCTCCTTTTATTGAATTATATTTTATATCTATAATAGTTTTTCCTTCTGAATCTAGTACACCATACAATCCATCTTTTTTTACTTGTATGCATCCTGGTTTGTTAGGTAAACTTGATATATCCTCATATATAGCATCTGTTACTTTTTTTCCTTCAAAATTTACTAATCCATACTTTCCATTCTCTTCATAAGAAAGAACTTTAGTTTCAAATTCTAAATATATCTCTGAAATAACAATTGGCATTACTGAAGTATAGTTCTCAAAAATATCTTTTCCTTTAGAATTTAATATAGCGTATTCTTCATCACTTGTAAAACAGAAAAATACATCTTTTGATTGATTAGGGATGTAAATATTAGTATAGTTACTTTCTATTATAGTATTTCCTTTTTTATCTATAACTCCTACTTTTTCATCTAAAGAATACATATTAAAATATTCATATGGTTCTTTTTGGATTGTTTCAACTGCTTTGTTTTTATTTATTTTTATAATAGTCATTATTCCTACTATAATAATTACAACTATAACTGCTATAATTGCTGAAACAATTCTTACATTTCCTGCTTCTTCTTTAATCTTCAAATGAACACCTCCTAATCTAAATTTCTACTTCATTTTACATTATTTTAAAAGATATTTCAATATAATGACTAGTCAAAAATTAAATTTCACATAAAAGACAAAAAAAGCACTTAAATGTGCTCTTTTAATTTTTATGCATTTTCTGTCATTATTGGAACCACCTGTTTCTTACGTGAAACAACTCCTTCTAATAATGCTGTATTATCTTCTAATTTGACACCATATGCTTTTTCAACTATACTTGCTGAATTTCCTAAAGCAATAGTTTGTGTATTGCTAT
>CANEMG010000179.1 GCA_947428535.1 uncultured Clostridium sp.
AAATTGCATATTTCTTTCCTTTCTAAATAACAGTAAATGACATATCAAAATCATTTAAATCATTTTCTTTAACTACAAAATTCATTTCTATTTTAGAATCTTTACTACCTAATGGATTAGATAGTTCTACCCACATAACATATACACTGCCATTTCTTTCGATATTTGTATAATTTAAAGAAATTTCTGTTGGAAATTTATTTTTTGCATATTCTTGAAAACTATTGAATGTTGGAAAATAATTTTTCTTAAAATCATCATATAGCATTTCATATGCTGATTCATATTCTTTGTTTTCAATTGAAGTTATAAATGAAGAAACATAATATTCCATTCTGTCTCTTTCTCCCATTCCTCCTAAGTCATTTTTCTTCATCTCATTTACACTCTCTTTAACTGCAAATTCTACTTCTTCGTCTGTCATTCCTTCGTAATTATCCTTTTTATTAGAATTTTTATTTGCTATAAAGATAAATATTATAAGAATTAGAATAATAACTATCCCAATAATTAATAGATTATTGTTACTTTTTCTCTTCATTTTCTCACTCCTATATCTATAAATTTCTATATCTTAATTTATATATTAGCCTTTATAAAATTACCCTTTTGAAGCCCCTTTAAGATTTTTATACATTGCATTTACTAAATCATCTGTATCTCCATTGTAACTTTCATGTCTGCTAAATGTTTCTGCAATGCTTGCTTCTCTACGTAGTCTTTCATATTCCTTTGCTGCTTTATCAATACTATCTAATGTTTCTTTAGATCTATCATCTAACCCTGATTTATCTTTTATTATATCTTGAGCTCTTATTGATGCTCCTCCCTTTAATACTGCTAAATCTATTGCTTTTGTAATATTATCTGTTGTTGTAACTGCACTATCTCTATCATCTTCTGTAATTAAATTATCTTGATAAAGATCTGCTTCTTCACCTCGTGATTGTAGTATTTGTAATTTAAATATTAATTGTAGAATTTCATTTTTCTTTTTTTCTAATTCTGATCCACTTGGACCACTTGCTCTTTTCTTTATTCTTGCTTTCATTGCCTCTTCTGTATAGAAATCTTCTAATTCTTGTTTTAACTCATCTCTTCGCTTAATATTACTTTGTAATTGTTTATATTTATTAGCTTTTTCATTTAATTTCTGTGCTTCATTTTTTGCGTTCTCATAAGATTTCTTTTTTGCTACCATCTCTTTTTGTTTATTTTTAAGCTCTTTATCTGCCTTATCTATCCTTTTTTGTGCCTCGCTTCTATCTTTTCTAGAAGTTGCATTTGCTTTACTTGCTTTCTCTTTAGCCAATTTTATTGCGGCTGCATTTGAAGCTTTAACTGCTTTATCATATTCTTGTTTTTTATCTTTTTCTGTTTTTGAAGCATCTTCAGCTTCCTTCTCTGCTAAGTTAGCTTCCTCTTCTAATGAACTAATACTTGGACTACCAAAGGCTTTTGATTGATCACTTATAGCCTTTTCAGTTTCTTCTAAATCATCCATTAAATCTTGATGTTCTGCTTCATCGATTTTTTGCATATTTTTTTCTTCAAGATCTGCTTGTGTAGAAGTACTAGAATTGAAAAATTCTGTAGATCCAGATGTTATACCTTTTCTTATTGCATTTGCTTCTAATAAGCTTGTTGTTCCAGTTGAATAAGCCATCATCATTCCCATTGCACCTAGTGCTCGTGGTACATTTTTTCTAGCATTTCGTTTTGCAAAATTTACTGCTTTGTGTAGTCCTGTTCCTTTATATTTACCTTTTAATGATGATGCTGAATTCTTTAAATTTTTAAGTGTTTTAGAATCATTTGTCTTTTTAGCTGTTGCTTCTAACAATCTACCTGTTTTTCCTGCTTTCTCTGAAATCTTACTTCCCGCTTGTCCTATTTTAGAATTAGCTAGCTTATTGAATGCTGATGACTCTTTTATTTTACCTATATCTACTCCAATAGCTGTTCCTAAATCTTTTACAGCTGTTTTAGCTGTATTTATTCCTTTTCTAGTTGAAGATCCAATATTTTTCGCATTATTAACCAAAGCAATAGTAGCAATTGCTCCAGCAGCCATAGAAGTTTTACTATTATCATCAGTAAATCCAAATATTTTTCTTACAACTTTTTCTCCATCATTTACAAATTTTAAGCAAAGTATAGCAAGTACTCCGTTTGCGAATTTATTAAACTCTGCTGTTCTTAATAAATTAGGAATAGATGTAATTGTTACTGCTGATGCATTTGTTACTAAATTAAATGCTGTATTTATTAAAGCTACATACATAATACAGTGAAATGGCTGTATTAATATTGTATATGCAAATTCTTTTAACCAGTTATTTAATGCTTGTGCCTTTCCATCTCCCATTTTGTCTATTGAATATGTTATTGATATTAATGGTGAAATTATTATTAAAAATCCTACTTTTAACATACGATTTACATATGCAACAAAGAAAAATATAGTTTGTGCAACAATACCACAATATATAAAAACTGCAACTAAACTATTAAATCCTGCTCCTAACGTTGCTGTATACGCTAAACTATTCATTAGATCTTTTATATCAACCAATGTATCTCCATTAACTAATATAGCTCTTAATGAATCTACAATTACATTATTTATATATATAATTCCTATTGCTAAATATTGTAATACAAATATTAAAGCTAAACTGCATACCCAATCTATTAACATTTTTTTATATTTAGATTTATCTTCTGCTACAGTAGAAATAGCCATTCTAATTCCTACATAAACTAATATACATAGTAAAATAGCAGATGATATGAATCTAAGTCCATAAAACCAATATGCAACTGAAGTTCTAAATTTATATATAAATGAATCTGAATTTAATCCATTAAAATCGAAAAAGTTAATGTCTATTATTTTATATGTTCTAAAAAATATATCAAAAGGTGTTATGTATGAGGATCCATCTCCAAATTTAGTAATTTTTCCGTTCGCTCGAAGCAACACCTTATATAATTTTATTTAAAACAAATGCTCCACCAGTAATTAAAAGTCTTGGTATCCAATATATTATTGAAACCACTCCTCCTAAAAGATTAGTAGTAGCATTTATTGTTTCTTCTATATCATTTGCAGCATTAACAGTGTTTGAACATACAAATTCAAACACTATTACAAAAAGTATTAAAATTATCAATATTTTACTAATAATTTTTTTCATCTTTTATTGATGACTCCTATTATTTGTATTATTAGCGGTACTTTTTCCACTATTTAAATTTAGCATTAAATTTGCTATATTTGTTTGTTCTGATTGAAGTGCTATTTTTTGTTCTGTAATTTGATCTTCACTTTTTTTTCATTCAATTTCTGATCT
>CANEMG010000180.1 GCA_947428535.1 uncultured Clostridium sp.
CAAAAATGTCCAAAAACTAGCGTCCCTAATTGGACAATTCAAATGCTACTTTTCTTAACATTTTATTTGCTTCTATTACTCTTACTTTTACACTATCTCCAATTTTAAATATTCTTCCTGTTCTTTCTCCTGTCAATGTTTTCTTGTTTTCATCATATGCAAAATATTCATTTCTTCCCATGTTTTCAAATCTTATTAAACCTTCTACTGTACTTTCAAGTTCTACAAACATTCCAAATGCTGTTATTGATGATACTATTCCTACATACTCTTCTCCTACTTTGTCTTCCATAAATTCAGCTTTTTTAATATCTTCTGCATCTCTTTCTGCTTTAGTTGCATTCTTTTCAGTTTCTGATGATGTTTCTGCATATTTTTTAGCTTTATTTTCTAATTCACTAATTCTTTCTCCACTTAAATTATAGTCGTTTGCTAAATATTCTGATATTACTCTGTGTATAAATAAATCTGGATATCTTCTTATTGGTGATGTGAAATGACAATAATATTTACTTGCTATTCCAAAATGTCCTTTATTTTCACTTTCATATTTAGCTAATTTTAATGTTCTTAAAATTAATGTTGAAATAACTTTTTCATATTCTGTTCCTTTTAATTTTTCTAAAACATCTGAAAATGCTCTTGGTCTTATATTGTCTTTTGTTGCTTTTATTTTTTCGCCTATATTAAATAAAAATTTATTTGTTTCTCTTATTTTTTCATAATCTGGTTCTTCGTGTACTCTATAAATAAACGGAGCTTCTAACCAATAAAACTTTTCTGCAACTGATTCATTTGCTGTTAGCATAAATTGTTCTATTATCTCATTTGCAAATGTTGTTTCATATTTTTTTACATCAATTGCTCTTCCATTTTCATCTAAGGTAATCTTACTTTCTGGTATATCCAAATTTAAGTATCCCTGAGAAATTCTTCTATTTTTTAAAATATTAGCTAATTCTTCCATTAATTTAAATTTGTCTATATATTTACTATACTTTTTTAAAACTTCTTCATCTAAATTATTTATAATTTTATTAACGTTTGTATATGTCATTCTCTCTGTTACTCTTATAATAGATTTATATACTTCTGATGATACAACATTCCCTTTATTATCTATTTCCATGGTACAAGATAAAGCAAATCTATCTTTTCCTGCATTTAAGCTACATATTCCATTTGAAATCTCAAAAGGTAACATTGGTATAACTCTATCAAACATATATATACTTGTACCTCTTTTTATTGCTTCTTTGTCTAATTTGCTACCTTCTTTTACATAGTAGCTAACATCTGCTATATGGACATCTAATATATAATTTCCCTCTTCTGTTTTAGATACGCATATTGCATCATCTAAATCTTTTGCATCTTCTCCATCTATAGTAAATATGATATTATCCCTTAAATCTTTTCTATTTTTTATATCTTTTTTATTTATTTCTTGAGAAATTTTTTCAGCTTCTTCTTTTACAAAACTTGGAAACTCACTTGGCAAATCAAATTCTCTAATAACACTAAGCATGTCTACTCCAGCTTGATTAACATTTCCTAAAATTTCTACAATTTCACCTTCCGCATTTTTTCCACGTTCTGGATATTTTAATATTTTCGCAATTACTTTATCATTATTTTTAGCTTCTTTACATTTACTTTTAGATATAAATATATCTGTACCAAACTTTTTATCATCTGGAACAACAAAGCCAAAGTTTTTAGATTTTTGAAATATACCAACAATAGTTTCTCTTTCTCTTTTTACTATTTTTACAACTTTTGCCTCTGCTCTTTTTGTTCCTTCTTTTGGCTTAAAAATAGTAACTTGGACTGTATCTCCATTTAATGCACCATTTACGCTATTAGATGGAATAAATAAGTCCTCTTCTTCACCTTCTATTTCTACAAATCCAAAACCTTTTTCATTGGCTCTAAAAATTCCTTCTATTTTTTGTTTTTTCTTCTTTCCCATTTCTTCCTCTCTCTGTATTCTAGTATTCCCATTTTTTACTTATTAAACTCAAAAAAAGCAGTATTTTAAATACTGCTAATAATTTTATATTGACCTTCTAAACAAGATATATGATACCTAACGCAATTGTTAAAACTGCAAAAACAATCATTAGAGCTATTGTTGCTCTTTTCATCTTTCCTTCTGTTGTTTTTCCTTTATTCTTTTCATAAAAATTATTTGCAGAAGCACCTACAATAGTTCCTGAAGCTCCTCCATCTTCTTTACTTTGTTTTAATACTAAAACTATTAATGCTAAACATATTATTGCATATATTGCCATTACTATATATTTTACTATCTCCATCTATGATAACCTCCAATTTTCTTCTGTTTATTAACTACTATAGTTTACCATATGTATTTTTAAAAATCAATATAATTAACGAAATATTTTAATTATAAATTTCATAATTTTAGTAAAAAAAGCGAGAATTCGCATAAAGTAAGTATTTTTACTTAAACTTTAGCATCTCGCCTTTTTATTTAATTTCTATTATTACATCCGCAATTATTATTACCATTATTTAAATAATATTTATTTCTTTGATAAAGTTTCTCTTGAACTCCATTTAATGCTTCACCAAATCTTTGAAAATGAACTACTTCACGTTCTCTTAAATATCTTAAAACATCTACAACATCTGCATCATCTTTACACAAATCTATTAATTTTTCATAAGTTGCACGAGCTTTTTGTTCTGCTGCTAAATCTTCTGTCAAGTCTGCAATTGGATCTCCTTTAACTGCCATACTAGCTGCTGTATAAGGATATCCTGCTGCTGCTTGCGGATATACTCCCCATCCATGATCAGTATAATAAGGTCCCATTCCTGCTTTTTCTAATTCTTCTGCACTTGCTCCATCTGTTAATTGGTGAACCAAGGTACCAACCATCTCTAAGTGTGCTAGTTCTTTGGTTCCATGATGTTGTCAATTATAAAAAATCTAGTACTATTGGCTGTAAAATACTATAAATTTAAATAAGTTCACTTGGTGAATTAAACTAGTACACTAAGTGAACGGATTAAGTTTATTTTCGTTTTAAATTATTATAACTTATAATTTACTGTTGTTCTTTATTATTGCCCATATGTGCAATTTCTGCACATATGATATTTCTTTATTCTTTATTCTTTTAACAAAATATTTCTCATTTCAACAATATCATAAAATGGAATATGTATGCCTTCTTCTGCAAGTCTCACAACTCTTAATGCAGTAGTTATAATTTCGTTTTTTACTACTGTAGGTATTTCTACATCTATATTTGAATTTGTATATTTTTCTAATATATATTCTTCTGTTGTTGGGAATATATTTTGTATTAAAAATACAGCTT
>CANEMG010000181.1 GCA_947428535.1 uncultured Clostridium sp.
ATTGCATCTATATCAATATTTTTATGTCCTACTATTATTACATTATCTGAATCTTCTATTGCATTTGATATTGATTGTGCTACAGTCCTTGCTTTTACTTTAGCTCTTTTTTCAACTTCTAATGTTTTTCCACCGAAAAATTTATATTTCCCATTTTTTATAACAACTGCTTGATCTCCACCTCTACCTAGAACAATTTCCATTGCTGCTAATGCTGATTTATATTTTTCATAATTGCTTTCACCATCATTTGATATTGCTATACTAAGTGTTATAGGTACTCTAATATCTATATCAATATTTTTTACAACATCTAATATATTAAATTTTTCTTTTTCAAATTCAGACAAATACTTTTGTTCAAAAACATATATGAAAGCATCTCTTTCTGTTTTTATAATTAGTCCACCAGTTTTGGTTACCCAGCTTATAATTTCTTTTTCAATTTTGGCTAATAATTCTATTTTTCTTTCTGGTAGAACAATTTGCATAATATCTTCATAATTATCTATCATTGCTATTCCTATGCATGTTTTAGAATTATTATAATTATCAAACAATTCATTATATTTTGTTTCATCAATAAAATATAATGATAACATATATTCTTTTTGCTTTCTTTTTTTAGCTTTTACGATACTACCAAGTATTTTGTAAACCTTTTTATCTATGTTAAACTGTTTAGTAATTTCTATTTTTTCATCATTTTTTTCTATATCTAATTTTATTTCTTTTACAATTGGATTTAAGTATGTTGCTATATCTATATTTTGAAATTCTTTAACAAAACTCTTACTTCTCCAAACTATGTTTCCACCTGTTTCCATTAAAATTAGTGGTATTGGTGTATTAATAAGATTTCCTTTTGAAGCTGAACTTATATCTGATGTAAGGTCTTGAATATGATTTTCTATTTCTACTCTTTTTTTACCTGAAATCCACAATGTATACATTATTGTCAATAGAAAAATTACTATTGATGGTATAACCCATCTTAAATTATATACACTTAAACTTATACATAGTAACGTTATTATTGTTATATATACTATATTTTTACTTATAAGTCTATCTAATATTTTATCATTTTTTTCGGACATAAAATCTCCTTATAAACATAATTTAACACGTATATTATACTCCTTAAGCGCCTTTTTGTCAAACAATCCCTTATTACTTCTGGTTTGTATAAGTTATTTGATAAATATGAAAGCTACATAAAATTTGTGTACAAAATTTAGCTAAGCTTTTACATGATAGAAAGTTGAGAGTAAAATTTCTATTATATAAAAAAGACATATCACATTATTTATACTAAACTCTCCCTATAAAACTTTGGGTTTAACAAGGATTAATAAGTATATGTCTTGTAATATTTTATAAAGCTTTTATTCTTTTTGTTTAAAACTAATAGTGTAATATTAATTATAATAGTTAATACTATTGTTATGATTGCAATTATTGGTGTGTTATCTCCTGTATATGGTACTGTTTCTTTATACTCACTTGATGTTTTTTCACTGTTATTACTTACCCAATTTGTATTATTAGAATTATTACTATTATTATTTTTCTTATCATTATTTTGTTTGTCGTTATTTTGTTTATCATTGTTTAGTTTATCGTTGCTTGGTCTATCATTGTTTGGTTTATCGTTATTTGGCTTATTGTTATTTGGTTTATCATCATTTTTATTGTCTGAATCTGGATTATTTGGGGTAATAGGTTTATCTGGTATTGAGTCTTCTAATCTATAATAGTATGTTACTATTATTGAATCCACTGTCATATAACCTTCTCTATTTTCTGGTAATTGTTCTTTTACTAGTTTATACCCTTTAATCTCTTTAGGTTGTGTTTTATATTTTTGATCTTCGTGTCCATTGATAATAGTATCTTCTTCTAATTCCTTTTTACTATCTATATCTATATATTTAACTTTTACTGTTGTTTTTCTTATATAGTAATACTTTACTACAATTTCTTTTGTAGTCATTACACCTTCTGCATTTTCTGGTAAGTATTCATCAACAAGATCATATCCATCAAATTTTTTAGGTTGTGTTTTATAAGTTTGACCTTCACTTCCATTATATACAGTTTCTGATTCAAGCAATTCTCCTGTTTTTACATCTATATGTTGTTCTATTACTTTTCCTGCAATATTTTTATAATAATATTTTACTGTTACTATTTCATCTCTTAGCATTACACCACTATTATTATCTGGTTCAGATATCAATACATAATTTTCAAATTCTTTTGCTTCTGTTTGGTAATTATCTCCCTCATGTCCTTGTATCTCCTCTTGGCTTATTACCTTATTTTTTGCTTTATCAATATATTCTACAACTACTTTTGATTTCTTAATATAATAATAATTTACTTCTATTTTTTCTACTGTCATTGTACCTTCTGCATTTTCTGGCAATTTTTCTGTAACAACATCATATCCTTCAAATTCTTTTGAATCAATCTTATATTTATCACCAACATATCCTGTATGCTCTATTTCTTCAAAAACTTCATTAGTTTTTACATCAATATGTTTTTCTATTACACCTTTTGAATTCTGGTTATAATAATATTTTACATATACTATGTCAGAAGTCATTTTTCCAGATTTATTTTCAGGTTCTGATATTAATTCATAATTTTCAAAATCTTTAGCTTCTGTAGTATATTCATCTGCTTCATGTCCATCTAATTCTATTTCTTCAATATTTGTATTTGTAAGTTTATCTATGTATTGAACTATTACTTTAGCTTTTTTAACATAATAATAGTTAACTGTTATAGTATCTTTTGTCATTGTACCTTCTGCATTTTCTGGTAATTTATCCGTAACAATGTCATATCCTTCAAATTCTCTTGGCTCAATTTTATATTCATCACCAGATCCTCCATTATGATGTTCTGTATATAAAACTTTACCAGAAACATTATCGATGTGCTTTTCAATAACTCCACCAGAAATTTCTTCATAATAATATTTTACAACAACTTGTTCATCTTTTTTCATTGTTACACTTCTATTTTCTGGTTCTTCTACTAATATATATCCTTCAAATTCTTCTGGTGATGTTTCAACAACATCTCCTACTTTTCCTTCTATAACTTCTTCTTTTAATATTTCATCATTCTTAATATTAATATGTTCTATTTTTATAGAAGTATTTTTAGCATAATAGTAAATTACTTCTGTTGTATAATCTTCCATCGTTCCAGATATATTTGATGTATTTGATACTAAAACATATCCTGGTATTTCTTTTGCAATTGTAGTATATGATGATCCAGAATAACCTTCTATTATATACTCATAT
>CANEMG010000182.1 GCA_947428535.1 uncultured Clostridium sp.
AAATTTTCTTTTTCTTACTAGACTTTATAACTTTCTTTTCTTTAGAATGTTTTTCTTCAAATTGCTTGTCCAATAGAAATTCTCCTTTGCTTTACTGATTAATTTTGACAAATATTACATTTCTTCAATTGTTTTAATTATAACATTTCCACTTTTTTTTGTAAACATTTTTTACAAAAAAATCAAGTTAATTTTTTGTCAAATTTCGATAAAATTAACTTGATTAAAATCATTTTATTTTACTGTAAATTTTAAATTATCGTTTGTTGAATTTTTATGCTTATCTGTAAGTCTTAATATATATTTCCCACTTTCTTTTATTTCAATTTCCTTTTTTAAACCTTCTTCTACTAAATTTCTTTCTTCTTTTGATTGATTTGAGTTATACTTTGTTAACATAGCACTTTCAATATCATTTATATCTTCAAAGATAATTGTACAGCTTCCTGAAGAATTACGTTTAATTTCCACTTGAGGTGGTGTTGTATCTATTATAAAGTTTCTAGTTATCTTATTTTTATTATCTGGAGATTTTACTAATATTTCATAATTTCCATCTTGTAATAATTCAGTATTATTATTCTTTGAAACTTCTTTTCCATCTTTTTTTATTAATCCTTCACATTCTTCTGTCCAAACAATCTTTATATTGTTAGAAAAGAATTTATCATCTTCATTAATAGGTATATTTAAATTCCCATCTTTACTAAAATAAATTACTGGAATTATATTAGACTCAATATCATTTTTCTTTTGACTAACTATTTTAAATACTATAAATGATATGATTAATATCAAAATTATTAATATAGCAATTATCATAATTCTTTTTTGTTTTAAATCCTTCTTTTTCATAGTTCCTCTTTTCTACTTAATAAAATTTATTATTATTTTAATATATATTTGGCAATATAGTCAAGAACAAATCTCAAAAATCAAAGATTTTTCAGTAAATTTGTTTGTATAAAAAATTTATCAAAAGTTTCCTATTTTAAATAGATAAAGTGAGCAGATGCCCACTTTCTTTAATATTAATTAACTATAAGAATTATTATCTTATCTTAACTGTATAAGTTGTTCCTGTTGTTCCATCACCAGTTACAGTTACTTTATACGCACCCTTTTGAGTAATTGTATAAGTCATACCTTTACCATCTGCTGTAGGTGTTTTTGTACAGTAGTCGCAATCTCTAAGATCACCTGTATATGAACCAATTACATTTATAGAAACTACTCCTGTCATATCTACTATTGTTAAAGTAAAGTATGTTCCATCTCCTGAATCAAATTTAACATTCTCATCACTAACAACTTCAAGTGGATCTCTTGGTTTGTCAACTACAAATGTTTTGCTTATTCCTCCTACTGTTATTGTGTATGTTCCGTTTTCAGTAATTTGTTGATCTTTACTATATGCTGTTGTTACTCCATTACATGTTATTGTTCCTGATTCTGTAGTATCCCATGTAATTCTTACATTTTTAGTAAATGTTTGTTGAGCATCTCCGAAAGGACGAGTTAAGTCTCCATCGATTGTGTAACTAATTATTGCACCTTTTGCTCTTACAGAAAGTGTATTGTTTGTATGTACATTTCCATCTGGATCTGTATAAGATACCATAATATAAATCACTTGTCCTCCTGCTGTAGCTGTTTGAGCGCTAGTTGTTATAGTTGCTTCTGATGTTACATCTACTTTTGCTCCTGAAGCATAGTTTGCTGTTACTTTTACTCCTGATACATCTATTGGTTTTCCTATTTCACATTCTGTGCTTCCTGTATTTACTACAGATATACCTGCAGTTCCAGGTTTTACATAATCTTTTAATGTTACCTTAAATGCATTTGTTTTACTAAATCCATTATAGTTAACAGTTACACTTTGTTCTGCTAGTACAGCTGTATTAAATCCTGAAATCATATTGCTTGTTATCGCTAATCTTTCTGTTCTTGTATCATTTCCTCCAACTGTTCTAATTACTAACATTTCTGCATTAGTAAAGTCTAATCCTTCTCCAAATCTACCTGATGTTGGTGCTGTTATAACTGTAATATCTGTTATACTTTCAATTCTTAGTACTGCATTTAACACATTACTATTTGTTCCATTAACTGTTACATTGTCATAATTTTTAGCTAGGTTAGTTCCTGGTTTAATTGTAAATGTTGCTGTTGCATTATATTGTCCGATTGTTGTTCCTTTATTATTTGCATATGTTACTAAGATATCTCCTGGTATATTACCACTTACAAGTAAAGTTTGTTCTACTCTATTGTAGTCTATATTACGTCCGTTAAATTCTACACCTGTTAAATTATAAGTAGCTTTGTTGATTGTTAATGTTGCATTCATTGTTGCTGGACTTACTTTATCATAGTTTTTGCTTAATTCTTCACTTAGTACAAATGTTGCTACTGCATTATATGTTCCAGCTTCTGTTCCTTTATTGTTTGTATATGTTGCTGTGATACCTTCTGGTAATCCGTTTGCTATTATTTCATATTCTGTTCCAGTATAATTTTCTGTTCTTCCATCAAATGTTACGCTATCTGGCAATTCATATGTTCCTTTATTGATTGTTAATTTTGCTGTTAATGTTTCAGGTAAATCATAGTTTGGAAGTACTTTATCCAATTTTGCTGTTACTGTATATACTCCTGCATTTATTGCTTCAGTTACAGTAGCTCCTGTGCTATCTACAAATGTATAAGTATATTTTGGTGTTATTCCTTCTTCAATTCTTGATTCAACTTTCATTATTCCACTATGATCTGTTGTATCATATACTGCTGTTTGATCTTTAAATTGTACTAGGTCTGAATGTGAAGCATTGTTGATTACTAATTGTCCAACTTTTAATCCTTTTCCTGTTGTTGCTTCAAATCTACTTCCTGCTGTTACTTCTACGTATATATCATATCTTCCTGCATTTACTATTGGTTTTTGAACCTCATTTTCACCTTGATAATACTTAACTGTCACATCTCCTATTCCATCTTTTACATCATCATTTGCTGTTACTGTTGCTTCTCTTGCTATTCCTGCTTGATATGTGTATTCATAGTTTGTAACTGTGAAGTCTGATGCTGTTAATTGATTAATTTTCACTAATAATGCCATTGCTGCATTTACTGCATCTGTTTTTGCATTTACTTCTGATTGTTTTGTTTGTGGCATTTCTTTTGTTTTATTGTAAGCATCTATGAATGCTGCATAAGATTCTGTTGTGTAACCTGTCTCTTGTATTGCTTCTGCTTTTGTTATTGCTGCTTCTAATGCTGTTGTATCTACATTAGCTATTTCTACTTTTGTT
>CANEMG010000183.1 GCA_947428535.1 uncultured Clostridium sp.
CAGTTGATACTAATTCTGAATAATTCTCCATTGTTATTTTACCTACTGCTCTTGCATTATCTACAAATTCTGTAGTTGCTGTTTGAACAGAAAGTTGAGATATATCATCACTTCTTTCAGAAACTGATAATAATGGGAAAATAAACATTAGAATAGCTGCTAAAAATATAGCAATTATTGTTATCAATGTATCGCTCATATATTCCTCCTTAAAATTTATATTTTACTATTTATATATCATTCATCATCTAAATTAACATTTATCATTTTATATATTATTACTATTTTATCTTTAGGTTTGCTTCCAGTAACTAAGACATCTCCATCTCTTGTTGACATTGTTTCTCCACCCCAAGAATAACTTATAAATCTTTCTTTAAATTGTGTATTATTTTTTATTGCTTCATAAAACTCATTATATTTGTTATCTTTATAATTAACATATTGACCATTTATATAGCCTGCATCTCCATTTACAAAAAAATCTACTCTTGTTTTTATATTTTCTTTGCTTCCTCCCCAAGGTGCACCAAATAAATAATATGACTTTGTTGGATCATTGTACATTTTTTTATAAGCATATTTTGCTTTTAATTCTTGTGTTTGTGAGTTTTCTGTTGCTCTTGGATCTGAAATAGCAGTTGGAATTTTTCCTTCTAAATCTAAGTCAAATATTTGTATTAATTCATTGTTTGCATTGTATATCTTTACACAAAACTCTTCTTCTGCATATCTATATAAAGTTGGAATAATAGTTTCTGCATTAACAATTCTAGCTTTACCTTCTCGTATATCTTCATCATCTGAAATTGTTTTAGTTTCATCTATTTTAACATTATCATAATATGCTGTTGTGTCTGTATAAAAAACTAAAGTCTCAGCAGTTGTTGTAACTTGTGAAAACATATACATAGCTACTGAAAAACCTATTACAAATACTAAAACCGCAAAAGCTATCATTAAAGCTTGTACTACATCTTCCATATGTTTTCCTTTCTTTGTATAAATATATAATAAATAATATATTTATAAATACATTACTTATTATATATTTATATATCTTAAGATAGCTATAATCTTATTTATAGCTATCTTAAGTTGTTTACTAGTTATGGTGTTGGTGTTGTTGTTTTTGTTGTATCATATGTAATCAGTACTTCACTTATAATTGATGATGCTCCATATACAAATTCTACCCAATATGGATGCTTAGCTTCTATCTTATTTCTTATTGAACCTAAATTCTCGTTGTAAGTTTTAACTTTATCTTCACTAGCAGGATGATTCACTTCAGCTTTCAATTTGGCTTTCTCTACGCTGTCTTTAAAATCTACCTTATCAGTAACCTGTACTGTTGGTATTTTTCCTGCTTCCTCTTTATATGTATTAGCATTTGCTACTAATCTTCCTATTAAAGCTTTTACATTTGATCCTGTTTGTTGTCCTTCATAAGAAATAAATTGATTATTAAAAGCATCAATTTCTTGTGTTGATAATGATGTCATTGAATCATTAACTGTACTTTGTGCGCTATTGTATATAAACATACCAATAGCTATAATTAAAATAGCTAATAAAATTGCACCAGCTATTAAAAGTGCTTTTGAAGCATTCTCCATAAACTTCTTCCTCCTTTAAAATTAAATTTTGTATTTTATTTTAAATTAACTAGATTCCTTTTCTAGTAACATTAAAAACTTTAGTATTCTTTAGCTTCAAATGTCATAGATGATATTCTTCCTGTTTTTTCATGATATTTAACATCTGTGCATTTAAAACTAACTTGTCCAAAATACGCTACAAATGAATTCATTCCTAAGCTGTTTATTCTTTCCATTCTGTAGGTAGTTTCGTTTATAATCATTGTTACATATATTTCGATACTATACTCATCATCTAATACATATAACCCTTCTTCATCTTTTGGAATTGTATATTTCTCATTATTACTAACTGCTTTATTTATTAATGTTGTAATATCTAATCCATTAAGATTATCTTTATTATAATTTTCATATATTAAATTAAAATTTCTAATTTCTTCTTTTTGCTTTTGTAAATTCTTGTAATTAAATGTAAAAAATATTACAATTACAATCATTATAAGCAAAATTAATGCTAATACTTTTTTCATAAACAACCTACTTTAATTATACCATATTGGACATTTTTTTACAACATTTTTATTAATTATAAGCCCCATTTGGATACATTTCAAATTCCATTTTTGAAACTTGTCCATTTTGATTATGATATTCAACTTTTTTACATCTAAATAAATATTTATAAATTGTTTTATTAGTTTGAATATCATATTTGGTTGTAGCCAATGTATCTGATTTATTATTATTTTCTACTCCTAAAGAATCTAAATCATCAGTTGCAAGTTTAAATATTGACATTTTGTTCGCTGATCCTGAAATAATTTCGTTTTTCTGTAAACCTTTTCTATCATTTCCTGGAATTGAAAATGTTGGTGTACCAGCTTTAATTTTAATATCTACTGTATTTGTAGTATCATATTCACATTGTATATTTACACTATATGCTAAATTTGCTACTGAAATCAAATCCATTATAGTATTTGTTTCTACATTATAAAGCTCAAATTTAGAATTATAAAATTCTAATTGTTCAGTCTGTTGTTTTTTGTCATAACTTTAACTAACAATAGAACCTGCTCTAAAAACATATATAAATACTCCTATAAGAAGTACTGCTAATATAACTGTAGCAGCCATTATTAAGGCTCTTGAAGAATTTTCCATTATTTATCTCCTATAAAAATTAGGTTTACTATTTATTTTTATGAAAAATATAATTCGCTAACTCTTCCAGTTCTTTCATTATATCTTATATCATCACATTTAAATCTTTTAGTTTTAAAATTATACAATGCTGTTTCCCATACTATTGTACTCCAATAACGATATGTACTTGTGTCATTATTCTTTTTTGTTATTTTAAAATCAGTTGATGAAAGTTGTAATAAATCTATTAATTGTTTATCTTCTTCGCTAGAATAATAATTTTGTTCAGTTCCATCTTCTAAAGTTATTTTATGTGTTCCACCATCTGGTATAATATATTTAGCTGGATCCGTTAATTTGTTAGGGTGTGAAAATAATTTATCATCTTTCGTAAAAGCTGTATATCTTGCAGTACTTAATTCATCTATTTTAGCTATTTCCAGTGTTTTAGTATTTGAATCTTCTATAATTCTTTGTTCTTCTTTATTGGTATTCTGATCAAAATAATGTACTTCTATATATTCTTCTAATGGTTCACTTATTCTT
>CANEMG010000184.1 GCA_947428535.1 uncultured Clostridium sp.
CAGACCTCCGCACTGTAATGCCTCTACAAGCCTCTATTTCTTTTAATTATAAAAATTCATATCAACACCTCTTTAACGCTTAATATATTATTATATATTCCATATGATATAATAGTTCTTAGCTGTCTAATAGAATTAATATAAATACCATTTATTAATTTCTTTTCTTTTTTACTAAATCGTAAATTATATAACTTATTTTTTAATGCATATCCAGCATATGTATGTTGTATAATATTTTTTCTTAAAAGTAAAATAATGTAAATCATCTAGCGTTAGGGGGATGGTTTCGGGAATAAAAAACAACAGAAGTACATAATAGCCCAATCTGATAAACCTTTTTTCTAAATTTTATTTTAGTTTCAATTTTCAACAATATAGATTAACTATAATTTATTATGAATAGTGAAGAAAAATAATGGTCGCTCTCAAATATAGTTACTTAATATTTATCTATTATAATTTAACCCGTTGTGCTATTAGAAAATAAGCTGCTTTATCCTGCTGCAATTATATTCGTTGCCAGATAATTTATTTATCAGTATGCAGATATCATATGCAAAGATTTTAGTCAGCATTCTGGTATAAAGTCCCAATGTACTCTTTGCCAAAACTTTTTCTGCATTCAATTGTTCACTTAACTGAGAAAAAGTAGTTTCGATCCTGCGGCGTTTACTGAATATCATACGTTGTGTTTCTTTTGGCCATTTGATCTTACTATTTGAACGTTTTAGTGTCATAAGATTAATATCCTGACACTTTAGTTCGTTAGTCAGAGCTTTATCAGTATAGCCTTTATCACCGATTACAATAATATCGGTCTTATCAAATATAAGGTCACGAAGAGCTGCTCTGTCATCAATGCTTGCAGGCGTTATCTCATAGTTTGTAATAAAACCTTCAGGCGTAGTCAGAGCGTGAACCTTGAAGCCAAAATATGTTTCTTTTTTGGATGCGCATCTTCCATAATCAGCGCTGCCCCGGAATGAATTGCAATACTTGGCGCGTCCGAATTTGCATACGGGAAGCGGAAAACTGTCAACTATATAATATGCACTGTCAAAAGAATTAAAAATGTATTGTAATTTTTGAAACAGTATATTTGTAAGTTTGAGAAGATTTCGTCTGGTTCGATTAAATCTGCTTCTGCTGCAAAGATTTGGAAATAAATATCGATAGTTTTTATCAATATAATTAAACAAAGCATTTTCAGAATCAAAGCCAAAAAGCTCGCCGCAAATACTGATAGTGATGATTTCAGGATCAGACAGTTTAGCAGATGATATACGTATGCGATGTGAGATTGCTGCAGGAGCATATTTTTTATACAAGTCATCGATAATGACGAATACAATTAAAATAAAATCTTCAAAATTAACAGAAAAAGTGGTATTATTGTTTTGAAACTTCAACATAACAGTGCCTTCTTTATGATTTGGGATTTTTTATTTTAGAATAGCACATTTTGTTGAAGTTTTTTTGCTATTTCATCAAAATTTAATAGCACAACGGGTTAATTTATAAAACCTATATCTTTCATGTTAATTTCAATTCCATCACTACTTACATTATCACTAATTTGTTTAACTGCTTTATCTATTCCCGAAACCATATCATACACATATTCATTTATATTAAGCGTCATATTTCCTGAAACTGAATTAGTACTAATAATACTACCATCTAATTTATTTCCACTTATATTATAAGTGCTAAATTTTATTTTTGAATTATTACTTAAAATAGCATCATATTTTGATATATCTAATTTAATAATTCCTTCATCGTAAGAATTAGCATGTCCAAGTTTTACTTTACTTGTACAATTCAAATTTATTATAGAATCACCATCAGATATAGACGTTTTTAATGTATTATTATAATATTTATAAGGCAAATGTATCTTAAGCTTTTTAACTGCTTGTCCATTACTTACAGTAATTTTTCCATTCATAAAATAAAATTCCCCATTACCTATAATTATCCATTTTCCCTGCAACAGATTATCAATATTTTGTTTATATCAACTTCAACAATTTTATTATCATTATCTGTATCATTGCTATCTGAATTAACTTTACTATCATTACAAACAAATTAACTAATAAACCTGAACATATTTAACATGATCTTTAACATATTAACATAAAATTATAATATGTTAAACATAAATTAAATATGTTAAACATCAGTAAAATGATTAATAATATAATGCAGAGGTGAAAAAACATGGACAATAATAATCTAAAAATATCAATTAAACATCCAAAAGGCGATGATGGCTATAGAATATTTTCAATACGTGTTCAAACAGAAATGATAAATAAAATTGATAATATTGCATCACAAACAGGAAGAAGCCGCAACGAATTAATAAATATATTTCTTGACTATGCATTAAATAATTACGAAATTGTAACAGAATAAATTTACAAAATATTTATAAATAGTTAATATAATTTATAAATTAACTTTATGATACAAATTATTATAAAGTCTATAATAATATATAAAACTTTTTAATGTAAAAACAAAGTATACCTTGACCTTATTTTAAAAAATATGATATTTCCCTAAAAATAGGGTGAAGTTTTTATTCGTTTTACAAAATGTAAATATACACAAACACAGATTTTACAAGAAAGTACAAAGTCAAACCATGAATAATAAAGGCCAAAACATAGCATATATAAGAGTTTCAAGTATAAGCCAAAATGAACAACGGCAAATAGAAGCATTAAAACCATATAACATAGATAAATGGTTTTCAGATAAAATAAGCGGTAAAAACACAAATAGAAATAAATTAAATGAAATGCTGGAATATGTAAGAGAAGGTGACACAATACACATATTAGATTTCAGCAGATTATCCAGAAGCACAAAAGACTTACTAAACATAGTTGAATTATTGGAAAAAAAAGGTGTTAAACTCATAAGCATCAAAGAAAATATCGACACTTCAACACCCGTCGGCAAACTCTTACTTACTGTTATCGGAGCAATCGCAGAATTTGAAAGACAAAATATATTAGAACGACAAGCCGAAGGAATAGCAATCGCTAAAAAAGAAGGTAAATATAAAGGCGGCCAAAAGAAAAAGATAGATAGAGAACTATTTAAAAAACTAAAAGAAGATTACGATAATAGAAAAATAACAAAAACTAAATTCGCAGAAGAATTAAAAGTAAGCAGACCTACACTTGATAAACTACTAAAAGAACTCTAATAAAATCAATATATACTACTAAGAAGATATATACTACTAAGAAGATATATACTACTAAGAAGA
>CANEMG010000185.1 GCA_947428535.1 uncultured Clostridium sp.
AACATTTCTGAAACATCATCAGCTATTAAGGAGATTTCCATATCATATTCACTTTTTGTTGGATTTATCAATATTCTATTTTGAATAATATTTTGTAAATTCTTTCTAAATTCTGGGTTACCTTCTAGAATAAGTGTCGTGAGCATAATATAAAACCTCGCTATATTTTAAAATATTTAACTCTATAGTCACTTAAGTACTGCGCAATGCTTATTTATTTAAAAACTTATCTTTATAATAATTAAAGAAAGTAGTTTTTCCTGTTATAATTGTTGTATTTCCTTGCATGCCATATTTAATAGCTTGTATTTTTTGTTTAGATATAGTTTTAGTGATGGCTGATACTTGATACACTTCTTCACCTTTTATTTTTACAGTAGAAGTACTAATCATATTAATTTGTCCTTCTAAAATCAATACTTTAGAGTTATTAGTTGTTATGTTAAATTTTAGAAGCTGACCTTTGTTTATAGAAGATATATCTTTCTGTGATATATACGCAGTTAGTTTTACTTTTTTTAAACTATTTAAGTCAGGATATATTTTAGCTAGTGTAGATCCAGTACTAACTTTATTCATACCTAAATAATCAGCATTAACATGTAAAATGCCTGATATAGGTGCAGATATAATAGTATTGTATTGATTACTAATTTTTATTTCTGAATTAAGATCATTAATTAGTTGTTGCAATTTATTTTCTTCTTTTGAGATTTCAGATAGTTTTTCTGATTGTAGAAGTTCTATCTTACTATTATTAATATTTATATTGTAATCTGTTATTTTATTATCTTTCTTAGAATCATTTTGTGATCGTAATATATTGTTTTGTTGATTATAAATACTTATTTGTGTAAGATATGCCTTTAATTCATTATGATATCCAAACTGGTCGGTATAAGAAAAAATATCTATATTTTTTTGAACTCCTAGTTTTAAGATGGATAAACTTTTCAATTGGTTTTCAAGTTGTTCTTTTTGTTTAATCGAATATTTCTTTTTTTCAGAATTTGGATCTTTATAAACTACTAATTTTTCTCCTTTTGTTACATGTTTACCTTCCTTCAAGCTATTTTTTTCAATATCACTGTCCATAGTAGATTGGATAACAGCTTCTTGGCTTACAGGTGAAATATATCCAATACCGTTAATAGCAATTTCTTTTTTGCCTAAAAATAAAAATATAATTATCGAAATAAAGATAATAAAACACGGAATTATTATTAATATTGAAAAATTTTTATACCTATTTGAATAAAATTCACTGCTTTCGAAAAAATTTTGTTCCATAAGATAATTACTCCGTTTAATTATTTATTAAGCTATAATAGATACCTTTTTTAGATAAAAGGCTATCGTGTGTTCCGTACTCTACAATAGAACCATTGTTTAAAACTAAAATTTTATCTGTTTTCTGTGCTATTGATAATCTGTGAGCTATGAATATAATGGTCTTATCGGAAAGTTTAAGTAGATTATCTATTAAATTCTTTTCCGTTAAAGTATCTAATCCGCTTGTTGACTCATCAAAAATTATAACTTGTGCTGTAGATAAAAGAGCTCTAGCAATAGTTAGCCGCTGTTTTTGCCCACCAGATAAAGTACTACCGTCTTCATCTATAAGAGAATTATATTGAAGTGGCATTTTTTCGATATCATCTTTAATCATTGCTAGTTCACATGCTTTATAAATATCTTCCATAGATATATTAGGTCTATTACCTAACTTTAGGTTATCTAAAATCGTCCCTGAAAAAACATATGGACTTTGTGGAACATAATTAACAAAACTCCGTAGTTCTTTTTTATTTACCTTGTGTATATCTTGTCCATCAAATGTTATTTTACCAGAGGTAGGTTTAAAAAAATTAACTAATAATTTTACTAATGTTGATTTTCCAGATCCACTTATTCCTACTAATGTTATTTTTTCATTAGGTAATATTGAAAAATTTACATTATTTAGAATGTCTTTGCCATACCCATATCTATATATAATATTTTCAAATTTTATTTCCTTATTTAATTGTAATCTATGCGCAGCTTTTGCATTTTGATCATATTCACTTTCTACAAGAAATACTTCATTTAATCGATTATTTGCAACTTTTGCACTTTGTAATTTAGGTTGTAAACTTATAATATTTTGTAATGGATTAATAAAATAAACTAGTAGCGCATTGTAAGTTATAAGTTGTCCCAGTGATAATTTGTTTGTCATTACTAGATTTGCACCAATCCAAAGAACAACAAGACTTAAAATTAGCTGTATTCCATTTTTTATGGATCGTTGAAGAATATCTTTTTTTGAATATTCTAAATTTTTTTTCAATAAATCAATAAATTGACTATCTATTCGTTGATATCGCTGTTTTTCGCTATTAAGAGATTTTATTGTCTCAATACCTCTAATATCCTCAATTATTGATGAACTAACAATTGCATTACTTTCCATACTCTCCATATTTAACTTTTCAAAATATTGTGAGAATATTAGTATGATAACAATATATATTGGTAACGTAAGTAATGTTATTAAAAATAATATTGGACTTTGAATAGCTAATACAATGCCTATAATTATGACCGTTCCAACATCTAAAAACATTGAAATTACAGTACTTGCTAAAGCATCTATAATTTTACTAGCATCGTTAAATCTTGAAATTATTTCTCCTGTTTTTCTAGTAGCAAAAAACTCCATTGGTAAATCAAATACATGTTTGATATATCCTAGAACTATATCTATTGATAAACGTTGTCCTAAAATTGTTAGTAAAAATTCTTTAGCATATAGAAAGATAGAATTAAATATATAAAATATTGATAAACCTATTGCTATTATTGCCATTGTATTTTTCGTACCATTAGGTATATATGTATCAATTATAGATTGTAAAAAATATGATCCTACAATACTAATAACTGTCATTAATATAGATGCTGTTATAACATTAGTTAATAGTATTTTATTTTTAAATACATTATGAAATAGAGATAGTAACCCAGATTTCTTTTCTTTAACAGGTTTATACTCAATAGTTGGTGTAATAAATATAGCAACTCCACTCCATTCAGATAAGAACTTTTTTTTTGAAATTCTATTAAGCTTTACATTTGGATCAGGATCTGCAATTAATACGCTGTTTTTATTAGCTGACAACACAACGTAATAATGTAGTAATTTATTATTTTTTACTACGTGTACAATAAATGGATAGGGTAAATTATCTATATCAAACAAGGTCATATCAGCTTGTATAGCTTTAGTTTCAAACTTTAATTTCTCTGC
>CANEMG010000186.1 GCA_947428535.1 uncultured Clostridium sp.
TTCTCCATTTTTAGCAACAAAGTCTGTTTCTGCATTTACTTCTACTATTGCTCCTACTTTTTTATCAGCTGAAACATATGCTGCTACTAACCCTTCTGCTGCTACTCTTCCAGATTTTTTTGCTGCTTTTGCTATTCCTCTTTCTCTTAATAGCTCAGCTGCTTTTTCCATATCTCCATCTGTTTCTGTTAAAACTTTTTTGCAGTCCATCATTCCTGCTCCAGTTTTTTCTCTTAGTTGTTTTACTAATTCTGCAGTTATCATTTTCGATACCTCCTATATTATTTAAAATTAGGGCGTGTTTACTTACGTAATAGCGCCCTTTATAAAAATTTATTATTCTTCTACTTTTTCTTCTGCTGCAACTTCTTCTATATCTGTTGCTTCATCATCAGAAACCATTTCTTCAGCTATTCCTGCATCTTCACCTTGTCTACCTTCTATAACGGCATTTGCCATAACATCTGCTATTAATTTAACAGCTCTTATAGCATCATCATTTCCAGGTATAGCATAATCTACATCTTCTGGGTTGCAGTTTGTATCTACTAAACCTACAACTGGTATTCCTAATTTTCTAGCTTCTAATATTGCTATTCTTTCTTTTTTAGGATCTACTACAAACATAACTCCTGGCATTTTTTTCATATCTTTGATTCCACCAAGATTTTTTTCTAGTTTTTCCATTTCATTTTTAAGAGCACTAACTTCTTTTTTAGGTAATACATCAAATGTACCATCTTCTGCCATTACTTCTAAAGATTTTAATCTGTTAATTCTTCCTTCTATTGTTTTGAAGTTTGTAAGCATTCCTCCTAACCATCTTTGGTCTACATAGTACATATCACATTTTTGTGCTGCTTCTTTTATACACTCTTGTGCTTGTTTTTTTGTACCTACAAAAAGAACTGTTTTCCCTTCTTCGGCTTGTTCTTTTATGAACTTATAAGCCTCATCTAATTTTTTTGATGTTTTTTGTAAATCAATTATATGGATTCCATTTCTAGCTTGAAATATATATTCAGCCATTTTAGGATCCCATCTTCTTGTTTGATGTCCAAAGTGAACACCTGCTTCAAGTAATTGTTTCATTGCAACTACTGCCATTTCAAATTCCTCCTTAATTGTTTTTTCCTCCATAGATTTCTACATTTTAAACCACTATTTATGTATAGCACAATTTAAAACTCCATCTACGTGTGTTATTCTTAACGCAAATATTATAACAAGTTTTGTTTTAAAAATCAATACTTTATGTAATTTTTATTCAACATTTTTATGACATTATAATTATTTAAAATTAATGTCAATAAAAAAGAGATGATCTATTAAAAATCATCTCTTTCAAATTATTATTTATAAATTTCTAATTTTTGTTTAAACATCTTATCATCTTTATTGGTAAACAATTCAAGATTTGAATCCTTTTCTATGATATTACTTATTTTCCATAGTCCTAATCCTGTATTACCTTTCTCTTTTTTGGTTGTGTAATTCTTTTCAAATATTCTATGCGTATCAACATTTTTATTAGTATATGTATTTTCAATTATTATAACATCTGCATTTCTTTTTTCTTCTTTTAAGAATTGAATATTTACTATCTTTTCCTCACATTCAGTAGATGCTTCTAAAGCATTATCTAATAATATTCCTAACATTCTAGAAAGTTCGTAAGATTTTTCTGTTAACTCATCTAATTTTATCAATATTTCAATATTCATTGTAATATTACTTTCTCTTGCTAATTCATACTTATTTAACAATACTGAATATATTGCTGGATTATCTACTACTTGGAAATCTAATAATTCAACTAAGTTTATATGATGACATTCTTCTAATAAAGGAGTGAAATATTTTTGCAATGCATTTATATCTTTTAAATCTATATATCCGTTTATAGCTTGTATGATATTGTTAAAATCATGTTTAAAACTTCTTACATTATCAGTTATTTCTAATAGATTTTTATTTCTTTCTTCAATTATCTTGCTACGAACTCTTTCTTTTTTTATTTTTCTTCTATTTATTATTTGATATACATTTAAACCAATTATAATTAAACTAGTAATAAGATTATATAATATGAATCTAAAATTATCTATTTCAAAATTGTTTCTTAGTTCTATCATTTCAATACTGCTTATTGAAGTTCCTAACAATATAAGTAACACATTTATTGTATCATAGCAATTGAATAGCTTAATTTTATTAAAGATATTTACTGGTTTTAATGACTTTTCTACATTTATCATCTGTATGCACTCCTTTTTTTCAACAAAATTCAAAACAAAAATAGATTATCATATATTTTTCGACTTGTGTTAAAAAGTGATGAAAAGTGATTTCATTTTTTTTATAACTTTTCTATAAGTATCTATTTAACAGTTTTTTTTATCATACTTTTTATTTTATTTTTCTTTATCCATCACAACTTTTCGCAATTTTAAATTATTTACAACTACAATTTTGTTATACTTTTTGTGCTTTTTCGTTTTTGAAAAAGTCGAAAAATGTCGTTTTTTGGAGTAGTTTTATTATACTTCCGTTCAAAACGACAAATGGTACAGAAGTAATTTTTTCCAAGAACAATTTAGTAACTCGTAAACAAACAAAACAAAAACACAAAGGAGACTTCTTACAGTATGAAAAAACTTATTTCACTTTTATTAGCAGTATCATTATTCACATCCATGTCAGTAAATGCATTTGCAGCGGACAGGTCGGATATTCCTGAGATTGAGAAAACGACCATCACATACGAAATGCCGGCTCCAACCGATGATGAGAATGCTGGTATTCAGCCACTTATCTGGGATCAGGAAAGCCACGAAACATCAAAGCAATTAGCATATACCCCCCTGTTTGTAATTCCAGATCGGTATTTTGCATATGAAATGAGTGCGATATCCGGAAATTCAAGCGGCAAATATGCTATTGCTCTGATGGATCAATACTCAATAGAAACACACAGCATAACTCACACTGCAAATAGCACAACCAAAAAGGCTGACTGGATTGATGTAGTACCTGGCAGAAGCTATCAATTTAGAGTAACTAACTTTACAGGAAGTAATCTAATATTTACAATTACCTATTATTCTTGGAAATAATATTTAAATACTTCTGTATCATAAAAGCTCGTTTGCAAGCAAACGGGCTTTTAATTATTTATTGCAAAATTTAATATCCACTCATTAGTTACTTCTTCTCTTTTACTTATATCTTCTAATAATATTGTCTTTAA
>CANEMG010000187.1 GCA_947428535.1 uncultured Clostridium sp.
TAAAATTCTATTATTGATTTGCATATTGACTCATCAAGTTTTGCATATATTCTTCATAATTAAATGCTTCCATAGTTTCTGGCATTCCAAAATCTTCTCCATGTGTATCAACACTTACTGATGTTATTACTGGATAAGTAGCAAATTGATTTATATCATCTGCTGTCTCTGATGGTGAATCTTGATTTTCTGCGTTTTCTTCAGCTGTCTTAATTTCAACTTCATTATAAATTTTTTCTAAAATATCTAATCCTTCTGTTATTCTTCCAAAAGCTGTATATGCTCCATTTAAGTTTCTTGCATCATCACTCATCATTATTCCAATTTGAGAATTTCCTGAATTATAACTTTCTTCTGTTAAACTTGATATATATTGTGTATAGTCATCTCTTATTAATGATATTACACCTTTTTCATGTCTTAAAGTATTTTGTTCAAAATCATTTGCAACAAATTCACCTTTTATTGAGTATTCGTAATCTCCCTCTGAATCAGCTTCTATATCACTTGATATTAAACTTATTTTAGGCTTGTCTATTTCTCCTCCAGAATTTCTTCCTACATATAAGCATATATCATCTTTTCCATATATAACTTTACTATTATAATATCCTGCCTCTATTAATTTTATAAAATTTGCAACTGTATTTGGTGCATATTCTGGATATAACTCCATTTTTACAGTTCCATAATTTTCAATTTCAAAAACAGCTTCTGGATGTTTTATCTCTCCAGTCATTTTATTTATTGCATTATATGCAACCACTCCAATTATTAAAACTGCTATTATTGCAATAATAGTCCATACTACAAATTGTATTTTTTTACTCATTTTTTCCTCCCTTAATCATATGTTTAATATATTATTTTAATCCTAAATATTTCATAGCATCAATAATATTCTTCGCACCTATTATATCTAATTTAAATTTTTCTTTCAATAGTTTTTTATTACTTTCTGGAATTATACAAGTTTTATATCCTAATTTTTCTGCTTCCTTTATACGTTTTTCAATCATATTAACACTTCTAACTTCTCCTGTTAATCCTACTTCTCCAATTAAAACAACATCATCTTTTATACTAATATTTTTAAAACTAGAGGCAGCTGCTAAAATAATTCCTAAATCTAATGCAGGTTCGTTTATTTTAATTCCTCCAACTAAATTTATATACACATCTTGTGAGCTTAAATTCATACCTGCTCTTTTTTCTAAAACTGCCATAAGAAGAGTTAATCTATTATAATCAATTCCACTTGCATTTCTTCTTGGCATTCCAAATACTGTTGGAGTTGATAATGCTTGTAATTCTAAAACTAATGGTCTTGTTCCTTCAATACTTACTACAATTGCAGAACCTGCTGGATTACCATCTCTTTCTGAGATCAATAATTGTGAAGGATTTGTAATCTCAACTAACCCTTCATTCTGCATTTCAAACATTCCTATTTCATTAGTTGAACCAAATCTATTTTTTACTCCTCTTAAAATTCTATAAGAAAAATATCTTTCACCTTCTAAATACAAAACTGTATCTACCATATGTTCTAGTACTCTTGGACCTGCTATATTACCATCTTTAGTAACATGTCCAATTATTATAGTAGTTATTCCTGATTGTTTACACATTTTCATAATTCTAGCAGTAATTTCTCTTACTTGACTTACACTACCTGCAACTGATGTTATTTCATCAGAATACATAGTTTGTACAGAATCTATTATAACAAATTTAGCACCTGAATTTACTAGAGCTACTTCTACATTATCTATATCTGTCTCAGCTAAAAATAATAAATTTTCATTTTTTATTCCTAACCTATCAGCTCTACTTTTTATTTGTTCAGCTGATTCTTCTCCAGATACATATAATATCTTACCATCAATTTTTACATTATTACAAATTTGAAGAATTAAGGTTGATTTTCCTATACCAGGTTCTCCACCAAGTAGAGTAAGAGAACCAGTCACAAATCCACCACCTAAAACTCTATCTAACTCTCCGACATCAGTTCTAATTCTAAAAGTTTCTTTTTTTACAACCTCATTTAATTTAATAACTTCACTTTTAGGTTTGTTTTTAACATTTGAAGAACTCTTATTGCCTGTAATAGTTTTTTCTTCAACAAATGAATTCCATTCTCCACATGCAGGACATTTTCCAAGCCATTTTGGAGAATCATATCCACAACTATTACACACAAAAACTGTACTAGTTTTCTTTGCCATTTTATTTCCTTTCTGTCCAATTGGGGATGCAAGTTTTTGGACATTTTTGTCCACTTTTATACGTATGTTTGATATCTAAAATTTTATGCTCTTTCTATAATTTTTCTATTTATATTTAATATTCTGGAAATTTGACTTTTTGAAATTCCATTTAACCTTTTTATTGCTTTTATATATTTATTTCTTATTTCTACATTATAATTAGAAATTTCTCCTAAATCTAATATATCTAATTCTTTTTTTATAATCTCACTAGCTTCTTTATCACTAAACTTATTTATAAATTCATATTCCAATTTATCAAAATAATTTTCGACATAGGTTAAATTGAATTCTTTAAACTTTTTTCTTGAAATAAATAATTCTCTATCAAATAAATTTAATACATCTTCACAATCAACAAAATCCGAATCTCTAAAATACTCTTTAAAACTACTCCAATTATAATTTTCTGTCAAGCACATTTTTGCATTTTCTGGATTTCTATGTACATATCTTATAACATTCAAAAAATATTGTTGATTTTCTATACATTTACTATTATATCTATTTTGAAATAAATGACCTACTCTCTGATATTTCTTATTAAAATATAATGCGTAAGTTATTCCAATACTCTTAATTATACTAGATAATTCTCTATTATAATCATAAATAATTAAATGAATATGATTATCCATCAAGCAATACGCATATATCTCATATTTATATTTTTCTTTTGAATCTTTTAATATTTTTATAAATTTTTTTCTATCAATATCATCATAAAAAATTCTTTCCTTGTTAATTCCACGTAACATTATATGATATATATTTGTGTTACTAATTAACCTAAAATGTCTAGGCACCTGTTCACTCCCTTCTGTTAGTACAAAATTTAGTGCCCCTAATAAACATACGTATCTTATTGGACAAAAATGTCCAAAAACATGCGTCCCTAATTGGACATTAACTTTTTCAAAGTAATTACATACATTGCATGACTCCAAGTAAGCCCTATAACCCAACATGGTTTCAT
>CANEMG010000188.1 GCA_947428535.1 uncultured Clostridium sp.
TATTCTTTTCATACTTCTTATTAGAATAGTAATTAATATAGCTTTTGAAGAAAAATCAACTTTTATAAGTAATAAAGAAAGTAATTTTTTTTGTGCATATATATATGATTCAATTTTAGAAAAAAATGAAGAAATAGAAAAATATATTTTAGAACAAAATTCTAAAGGGATAGATGTAATGATTTTATCTTATGATGCAGCATTTCCAATGATAGATTTAAAGCAGAATCATGGTGTATATGATTTATTATTTAATGGAAATATGGGGTATAATGGCACTGAAAAAATAAAGCAAGATATTATAAGTAGGAAAAATACGGAATTTTTAATAGTTACAGATGAAGATGATATATTTTGGCAAGAATCACGCGAAATAAGAGAATTTATTATAGAAAATTTAAAATCATCTGGAGAGATATGTAATTATACAATTTATACAAATGATTAGAAAACAGATTAATATGCAATTTATCAGAAGATAAAAGTATATTATATGCAAATGATAAAAATAAAGTGCTGGCATTTTGTGTCAGCACTTTAATATATTAAGGATGAAGTTTATAAAAAACTATTTTAATTTTTTCCATTCATCTTCTTTAAAACCTACTAGTACAATATCTTTTTTTACTAATATAGGTCGTTTTATAAGCATTCCATTACTTGCAAGTAATTTTATTTTTTGATCATCAGAACAGCTTTTAAGTTCTTCTTTTAAGTTCATACTTCTATATAGCAAGCCACTAGTATTAAAGAATTTACTAACTGGTAAACCACTTGCTTCTATTATTGCTTTAAGTTCTTCATATGTTGGTGTTTCTGTAACAATATGTCTATCAGTATATTTTATGTTATTTTCATCAAGAAATTTTTTTGCTTTTTGACATGTTGAACATTTTGGATAATTTATAAAAATATAATTCATTTTCTACTACTTCCTTTTTTTAGTTTTTGACTACCATGTTATTATAGCACGTTTTTATGTAAATTTCTACCATTTTTGTTAAATTTAAAAAATTTATATTTCCATTTTTTAATATTGATTTTTTATATTTTTAAAATTATAATAATTATGGTGATAAAATGGGTAAAAAGAATGTTATAAATAATGAAAGAAAATCTATAGGAGATATAGCAGTAATAATTTTTAGACTAATATCTTTAATAATAATTATAGTATGTCTATTAGTTTTGTATAAATGGCATCAAAACAACATGGAAAATAATTCTATTATAGATGAATTAGGAGAGTTTGCTACTTTAGAAGATAATTCAAAAGATACAAATGAGGAAAGTACAGAAGAAAATGTACAGGAAACTGTGAACGAAGAATCATTTAGACTTTCAGTAAATTTTAATGAGTTAAAAGCCCAAAATTCTGATACAGTGGCTTGGGTAAGAGTAAATAATACAAACATAGACTTTCCAGTAGTTAAATCATCAGATAATAATTATTATTTAAAACGTAATTTTAAAAAGCAATCAAATGGTGCTGGATGGATTTTTGCAGATTATAGAAATTCTTTTGATACACTTGATAAAAATACAATAGTATATGGACACAATAGAAGAAATGGATCAATGTTTAGCAGTTTGTCACAGTTTGTGGGAAATTCGTGGAATTTTGAGAATGAAAATTCATATTTTTATTTTGCTACAGAAAGTGCATCATACAAAGCAGAAATTTTCTCAGTTTATATGATGAAAGCTTCAAAACTTACTATATCAAATAATTTTTCAGATGAAGCAGATTTCCAAAATTATGTTCAAGGTTTAAAGGAATTAAGTATAAGAGATTTTAATGTTGAAGTTTCAAATTTGGATAATATTGTTACTTTATGTACTTGTGATAATACTAACAAAAATAGGATTGTGGTACATGCAAAATTAGTTGAACAATAATTGTATAAGATAGATAGAAGATATAAGTAAGCAAAAGATTATGAAAATTTTATTATATTAAGTATTTTATTTGGTATATTTTAGAATTTTTTTAATATAATATAAATATAATTAAAATATGTGAAAGTTTATACAGAATGGATTTTAGCCGGTTTTTTCTTAATTTTGGCTTTAAATAACGATTTTTTTGATATTTGTATTGACAAAGCCGGTTTCCAGTAGTATAATTGTTTTCGTTAGATATCGCGGGGTGGAGCAGTTGGCAGCTCGTCGGGCTCATAACCCGAAGGTCGTAAGTTCGAGTCTTACCCCCGCAACCAAAGAATTTATTAGAGTCGCAAGAGATTGTGGACTCTTATTTTTTTGATATTGTCGCAATTTTGTCCTAAATGGGGACAGATTGGGGACACAGGCTGTCAAAACCCTTTAAAATAGACTAAAATACAACTTGTGGTTTTAAAAAAGCAATTTTTGTAATTATATTGAAAAAGAGTAATTAGTTTTTATCTACTAATAAATTTTGCAAGATTATACCAGCACTTCTATTATGAGAAGCTAGAGGATGGACATAGAAATTGAATGTTGTACTTATTTGAGCATGTCCTAATCTTGCTGCTACAACTGCTACATCTACATTTTGTGAAATAAGAAGAGTAGCATTTGTATGTCTGATACCATGAAAATTAATTACAGGTAGTCCAATCCTTTTAATAAATTTACCAAACCATTTACTTACTGTATCTGGATGCATAGGTTTTCCATTATCTTGGACAAATAACCTATCAGAATCGTGCCAGAATTCACCACAAAGCTCTTTTTGATTGTCGTACCATAATTTATATTCTTCTAACATTTCAACCACTGAATCAGGTATAGAAACATTTCTATATGAACTTGATGTTTTCGGTTCTTTTGTATATATACCTTTTTCAGGAAGATATTGACTTGCTTTATTTATAGCAATTTCTTTATTCTTGAAATCAATATCATTCCATTCAAGTCCCATTAATTCTCCAAGTCTTGCTCCTGTAAAAACATCTAAAATAATTGCAACTTTATATTTTATTTCGTTTTCTTGAAGTGTATTCAAGCTATTTAAAAGAATTTTACATTGTTCATCATCATAGAATTTACGTTTTGCTCTAGAAGCTCTTGGTGGTTGAACTCTATCAGCAGGATTAAATGGTATTAGTTGCCAATACACAGCTTTGTGTAGCATAGAACTTATTAACCTATGATGTTCTAGAATAGTTTTCTTAGATAATGGTTTTAAAGTTCTTTCTCCATTATTTTTAGCAAGTCTTCTTATTTGTGTATCTTGTTCTAGCATATCATATAATTTCATAAGAT
>CANEMG010000189.1 GCA_947428535.1 uncultured Clostridium sp.
GGTTTGAGTTACTCAGGCGAAACTTGCTTTTTATTAACAATCTAAAAGTTGCGTTAATGAATATTTAACAAATATAGATTTTTTAGTGATATTTATGATTTATAATATTTGAAAAGAAGATCTTAGAGTATTAGATATAAATGAAAAGTCTAATCCCCTAGCTATGTTGGGGAGAATGGAGTAAGCAGAAGTATGTAAGATAATAATAGAAAGCCACCTATGCTAAAATGAGAATGGGGTCGCAAGCTAAACTCAAAATTTAGTATACAAGGCGGTTCAAGATGGACAATAAGAGTTTATCACACATAAGGTGGAAATGCCAATACCGTATAGTTTTTATTCAGAAATACAGAAAGAAAGTGTTGTATGGAAAGCTAAAAGCAGATGTACGAGAGATAATTTCTACATTATGTGGATATAAAAATGTGGAAATTATAGACAGTGCAGTATGCAAGGAACATATTCATTTAAGTGTAGCAATTCTACTTAAGTATAGTATTTCAAAATTTATAGGGGACTTAAAAGGCAAGAGTACGTTAATGCTATATGATAGACATCCAGAATTGCAGAGTAAATGGGATAAAGCGTTCTGGATCAGAGGATATTATGTTTCAACAATTGGTAATATCACAGAAGAGGCAATAAAGAAATATGTAAGCGAGAAGGCAGAAGAGTCGAGAAAAGAAGATTCAAGAAGTACCACTTTATAAGCGGACCAGTAACAATGTTTACAATACCCACCTTTTTGGGTGAGCATGTAATCAATTCTTATGAGGGCAAATCCAAACCATTACTTGAAGTGGTGGTGGTAGTTAGAAATATTTATTTTTGAGGAGGATACATGAATATTTATATGTTGAAAAAAGAAATAAAGTATTTGTTAAAAAATCCTATTTTTTATTTAGGGATTATAATTGTGATTTGTACGTTAGTGTTAACATTAAAGCCGTATTTAAATTTATATGAAAATGTTAGAGAAGAAAATAGTAAAATTGTATATGGCGATGAAGGTATAATTAGTGGGTATATACCAACTGAAATTAATGAGCAAAGAAAACAGGTTTTTAATAGAATATACGAATCATTGATTGAAGATTTTGATGTCTCAGAAGAAGAAGCTACAGATGCATTAAATAAAATAAAAAAGATGCATACACAAGAAGAGATAGCAGAATATTTACATGAAAATTATGGAATATCAGAGAGAGGGGTTGATAATGTTTTTGAAAGTTATATGGAAAAACATGCTACAAAAAAAGAAATGCAAGAGTATCTAAGAGAAACTTTTTCAAAATCGACGTTTCCAGAAAGTTTTTCTTTTAAGTATATTGATTATTTAGGCATTAGCTTAATTTACTTATCTATCATTACATTCGTGTTGATTTTCATGAGGGATATGAAAAAAGATATATTTAGTTTGCTTCATACCAAGCCGATAAGTGGTGTTTCGTATATAATGACAAAACTTTTAGCAGGTTTAATTCCCATATGTGTATTTGCACTGATAATGACTGGTATATTTGATGGAATTGCTAATATGGTTGCACCAAAATATGGTTCGGAAATGGAATTGGTTAGTATTTGGGTAAAGTTAGCATTATTTATTTTGCCTAATATATTTATGATTGGGGTATTCTTTATTTTTATTACTGTGATTTTTAAAAGTATATTACCAACAATTCCGATGTTATTAGTGTATGCAACGTATTCAAATATGGGGAAAATTACAGAGAGTGGGTATAAGTATATTCCCAATCCATTATCAATAGTGGTTCGTTTCCCAAATGATTTAGGTAATAATTATATTCCTACATGGACTATTATTAATCAGAGCATATTAATTATATTGGCAATTTGTTTGCTTGGAATTTCTATAAAGTTGTGGAAGAGGAGAAGGATAATATGAGGTTTATAAAATTTTACGTGATGGAGGATTGTGGATTATGAAGTGCAATTTTAAAATTAGTCTTCCGTTATATAAATTATTATATTCTATGGTGTTTATGTTTGTAATGGCATTAATTAGACCCACAGTAACACCAATAGAAATTCTAACTGTCATAGAGCCTAATTTATGCTTTCTAGCAATTGTTTTTGTGGCAGATATATATTACTGTGAGTTTAGAGAAAATAGAATAAATGTGTTTTATCTATTTCCAGACAGATTAAAATATAAAGCTGTAGTACAGAGATTTTTAATAGATTTTGTGTATTTGTTATTACTGGATCTTATATTTTATTGGATATATATTTTGTTTCAAAATAGCAATTTATTTACTAAATAAATAATTTCGATATACGGATATAGCATTTTAATGTGTTTTATGACAGTGCTATTTTTTGCATCACTTTCTGTTACTATGGTGAATTTTTTTCAAAATATGTGGTTCGGACTTGTAATAAGTTTAGCAGTATGGTTTGTATTTAATACAAAAGTTAAAGAATATTTACCAACGGTATTAAATATATTTGCGTATAAAATAACTCCAGAAATTAATGGTGGGATAACTCCATATTTTTTTAATCGTGCATTATATATGGTAGTTGGCATTGTAATGTTAATCATGAATTACTTGTTGGTGAAACGTTCACCAATGAGAAAAGTAAAGGAAGGGAAAAAATGATTGAAATAAGAAATTTAACAGTTCAGTATAAAAATGGTGTAAAGGGATTAGACAATGTAAATCTAACAATTTCAAACGGAATATATGGACTTTTGGGAGAAAATGGGGCAGGAAAATCAACATTGATGAATGTATTAACTACATTGTTAACACCAACTAGAGGAACAGTTATTGTTAATTCTGTAAATGTTATACCGCAGAATTATACAAAAGTAAAGAAAATGATAGGGTATTTACCGCAGGAATTAGGAATGTATCCCAATCTTACTGTTCGTGAAACTTTAGAATATGTAGCAGCTTTATCAGGAGTTAATCCGATTAAAAAAAAGGAAAAAATAGAGTATTTGTTGGAGCGAACTAGCCTAAAAGAACATGAGAAAAAGAAGAACAAACAATTATCGGGAGGAATGAAAAGAAGAGTTGGTTTGGCACAGGCTTTGATAACAGATCCTCAGCTTTTGATTGTTGATGAACCAACGACTGGATTAGATCCAGAGGAACGTATTAGAATTAGAAATTTGCTTGTAGACTTTGGAAGAGATAGGTCTGTTTTATTCTCATCTCATGTAGTAGAAGATTTGGCATCTACATGCAATGATTTGTGTATTTTGAAAAAAGGAA
>CANEMG010000190.1 GCA_947428535.1 uncultured Clostridium sp.
ATCAGAAAATAAATTTTTATATTTTTTTATAAATTCCATATTAAGCCTTTCTTATCTATTTTTATAATTCTATAATTTCTAATTTTCTATTAGTTTTTTAATTTCTATGTATGTTTTATTCCTATCAAACTTTTCTTCTGCTAATTTTCTATTATTAGCTCCTAGTCTATCTCTTAAGTTTTTATCGTTATATAACATTTCTATTTTATTTGCCATATCGTTAATGTCTTGATTTTCAATATTATATCCAATCATATAATCTTCAACTAATTTTCTATATTCTATACATTCTTGTGTACTAACTACTGGAAGTCCTGCTGCTGCATAATCTCCAACTTTGTTTATTATACTTTGGGCTGCTCCTTTTGTAATAGGATTTACTGCAATATCACAAGAACTTAATCTTCCTACCATTTCTTCATAATTTAATCTTCCTGTGAATTCTACAGTTACTTCCTGATCTTTTGCATATTTTTCAAATTCATATTTTAATGGTCCATCTCCCATTATAACAAATAGTATATTATTTATTTGTTTTTCTTTCAATATTTTTATACTATCAATTACACATTTTATATTATAACTGTGCCCCAAAGTTCCTATATATACTACTCTAAAAACATCATCATTATATGTAATTTTATGTTTTTCTTTACATTTATCAAAATATTCTAAATCAGTTCCTAAAAATACACTTAATTTGTTTTTATATTTTTTATTATTTTTTCCTGCTCTATCTGCATATGTGCTTGAAACAGCTACAATATCATTTGCTAAACTATATATTTTATTTGCTTTTTTTACCATTGGAAAAAATATTATATCACTAATTATAGGTACATTAAATACCATTTTAAATGCTTCTGGCCATAAATCCTGAATATCTATAATGAATCTTATATTGTTTTTCTTTGCATACATTCCTGCTACTTTTGCTACATCTAATGATGGAACTGAACAATATATAATATCTGGCTTATCATTTTTTTCTAAATATTTTTTTACATTTTTAGCAAAAATACTATGACTATAAAATCTTCTTAAAGATACATTTTTCTTATATCCTGGTTCATCTATTAGTGTTATTTTATAATCTAAATCATTCTTTTTAATCGGTTCTCTTTGTTTTTTTTCTCCATGTGAAAATGTTGATGTTATAAGTTCTACATCAAATTTTTCTTTATCTATTTGATTTATTATATATGGAAATCTACTATTTCCATTTTCCCAAGGTAATTTTGTAAAGTTTGCTATTACTACTAATTTCTTTTTACTCATAACTCACCTTTACTTTCTATATGCTGGGAAAAATGCTTCATTTTTATCCACATTTTTTAGTTCGCATAATTTATTATATATTTCTACATTCCATATTTTTTTTCCTATATAAAAATCTGCATCATATTTTTTAGCAAAATTTCTTTTAAATAAATATAAGCCATTTTCTTCACTATTTGATGTTCCTCCACCATGGTGTATTAGTTTATATCCATGTTCAGTTCCCCATAAGGTAACTGCATACCTTAAAATATAGGCTGGTGATAAATATAAATATTCTGATAATGTTCCAGATAAATGTATATGAATAACATCATTATATACAAAATATAGTCCTGCTGCAATTACTTTGTTTTCAAAAATTGCTTGTACCAAAATAATATTATCTTTATATTTTTCTAAGATTGTTTTAAAATACTCATCATCAAAATAATAATATTCTGTAGCATTATTTCTATCCATTGTAGAATAATATATCTCTTTAAAGTTTTCTAATGTTTCAGGAGATTTTGTGACTTTATAAGTTATTCCTTTATTTATAGCTTGTTTTATATTTTTTCTACAACTTTTTCCAAATTGATTTTGAACTGGATCTGGTTCATCCAGCTTTGTAACTAATGTTTTTCTCATATAATTAGCATTATACATTTTTCCAAAATCTTCATAGTTTTTTATTATTGGATGAAAACGTACAAATTCAATTACTATATTATTTTGTATACAATAATCATTAAAGGCTTTTTCAAATTCTTCTAATAACTTCTGTTTTTCCCCTATCAATTTTTCAATTATCGGTCCTCCATATCCATATGGTGTAACTATATCATAATATGCTTTACCTTCTATCTTTTCTGGTATTTCTCTTATCAAAAACTGATTAGTTATTTTTCCAAATTCATTTTCAAATTCGAATATTTCTGCTTTTCCTTTTTCTGCCTTTTCATATAATTTTCCATAGTTTTTATCAAAATATAAATCTATACTTTTTTCCAAAATTCTCTCCTTTAATTTTTATTATAATTACATATAAATTTTATATAATACAAAATAGAGATGGCATAACAGTCTCTCGCCTTCTCTATTTTTATCTTTTGTTTTTATATTATACCTTAATTTCTATTTTATTTCTACTGTTTCGCCTACTGTTCCTTCTACTGTTCCCGGTAGTTTTACTACTGGGCGTATGCCAGCAGATGTACTATTATATTTACTATAGTTTGGATCATTTAAAAGTCCATTCCTATCCACGTTGCAAACAGCTAATGCATTCCTTGGATGCAAATCAGTCAACCAATAACGGTATATCTCATTATATCCAGTATTATGTGGTACATACAATGTATCTGTATTATCTAAGGTTATTGTATCTGTATTTTTTAAGTCTGTATTTAGATTTGCATTATATTTCTCATTATAACTCTTTATTATTATATCAAATGATGCCCCACCTGTTGCAGCGGCACCATCTGCTCCACTTGAAAATTCCTTCCAATATTCTTCTGCTATTAATCCCTTTAATAATGAAAAACTATCAGTATTTGAATACACACCATGCGTTCCTGAAATATTAAGACCCGTTTCTGATGGCACTAAAGTATTTGGTAAAAAATCATCTAATATTAAATACACATTGCTTTTATCATTGTATAATACTTTCCAATTACTCACTTTTTGGCCTTTTACTGTTGCTACATAATTTATGGTTTTTCCGTAATCTTCTGCTTTTATTTGACTTACTAATGTTTCATATGTTGGTGTTTCTATTTCTCCTCCCGTTACTGTATTTCCACTTTTATCTGTGTCTGTATGTGATACTTGTCCATCAAATACTTCTCCTGTACTTTGAGTATACTCTATTTGTAATCCAAAGCTTATACTACTCTCATATTCTCCTATTTCTGTTACATCTTCTGGCCATTCTACTGTAAAATGTATATTACATCTATCTCCTACTTCTATTTTTGG
>CANEMG010000191.1 GCA_947428535.1 uncultured Clostridium sp.
AGGATTTAACCATAATGCTCCTTTAGCTGTTTTTCCCATTTTTTTACCTTCAGCTGTTGTAAGAAGTTTAAATGTTAATCCATAAGAATCTTCTGAACCAATTTTTCTTATTAGTTCAACTCCTCCTATTATATTTGACCACTGATCATTTCCACCAATTTGCAATTTACAATTATATTTATCATGTAAATATAAGAAATCGTAACTTTGAAGTAACAAATATCCCATTTCAAAAAATGTTAATCCTGTTTCTAGTCTGGTTTTATAACATTCTTGTGCTAACATTTTGCTTAATGTGAATTTACTTCCTATTTCTCTCATAAAATCTATATATTTTAAATCTAATAGCCAGTCTGCATTATTTACAATTATAGCAGCATTTTCTCCTTCAAAAGATACAAATCTTTCTGCTTGTCTTTTTATTGCTTCTACATTTGAATCTAATTCTTCTCTTGTAAGCATTTGTCTCATATCTGTTCTTCCTGATGGATCACCTATGGTAGCTGTTCCTCCACCCATTAATATAATAGGTCTATGTCCTGCTTTTTGCATACGTGCTGCTACCATTAATGCAACAAAATGTCCTATATGCATACTGTTCGCTGTAGGATCTACTCCTACATAAAAACTAACACTTTCTTTTTGGAATAATTCCCTTATTTCTTTTTCATGTGTTAATTGTTCTATATATCCTCTATCTTCTAGTTCTTTTATTATATCTGTCATCTACATTCCTCCATATTATAAGCTAATTTTTCCTTCTGTTAATGTTTCATCTTCTATTCCATTTAATCCACTAATTCCATTTACTCCATTAACTGTATCTGATATGTATATTCCACTAAATTCTTCATAGCCTAAATATCGATTTAAGTTTCTTGCACTTATTCCTGTTGAAGCTGATATTTCCGTTTTTGAAACACCACTAATATAATTCTCTGCAAAAAATCCTTTTAATTTACTTAAATCTGCCATATCTTTTTTCTCACATTCTTTGCAAACTTCTACATCTGATGCATAAAATTTACCACAACGAGCGCATCTTTTTAATTCCATAAATTAGTCCTCCTATTTAAATTATTTTTAGCTTTTATTTTGAAACATTTTATCATAACTTTTTTAAAAAAGATACATTTTTTTATTTTATTTTGTCTTTTTTTAATATATCATATCTAAATATTGCAATTAGTGTAGATACAAAAACAAAAATTGATGAAATTGAAGCTGTATATGCACATATTATTAAATCATATATTGTCCATAGTAAAGATTGAATAAGATTAAGTTTTCTTATTGTTTTCATATTATTAGAAGCTACTATAAGTGCATATGTTATACCTGCACCTATCGCTAATAAACTATATATGTTACTATATGTAAAAAATCCACCAATTAAAGTTATTATTATAAATGAAAAACTTATCCATAATGGAATATTTTTATTTTTCTTTGTATATATATAAGAAACAACCGTAATAACTAATCCTATTACTTGATTTATAGCTCCAGAATACGCATTCAATAAAGCAAAGTTAATTCCATAAAATATTTTCGCTATTATAAACATTATACATATATATTTTTTCTCTTTTACTTGTATTCCTAATATCAATATTATTGAAGCAATTAAACCTACTATTTGTGCTAATACAATCATATTATTCCTCACTTTCTATTATTGTTTTAATAATTCAATTCCTTTACAAAATAATTCTTTTATTTTTTGAATTAAATACACTATTATTGCAGAAACTGTGAAAGTTATTATAAGTCCTACTGCTAAATATAATAATTCAAATACAAATTTCTCTATTTTTTCAAATTTATATAAGTCTATTTTTGCTAAAATTAGATAATGAATTAAATAAATACCAAATGTTTTATCACTCATCCACAAAATAATTTTATTTAATTTTTCATTTTTAAGTTCAAATGAATATAAAAACATAAATAAAAATAATCCAGATATAATATTAAATCCTGTATATCTCCATTCCATAAAGTTTTCTCTTCCGACTATATCAGTTAAATAATTATTTACCATATATTGCATTTCTACTTTATATCTTAAAAAGTTTATTACCACAAAACCTATTAAAGATATTATACACAACTTTTTGTTCTTTTTTATTTTATCTTTATGTACAAAAAGTTCATATCCCAATAATACATATACTATTTCATTACAGATAATATTTAATAAATTAATTTCTTCAATAACTGGTAATGTAACAAATCTTTGAATATCTTTTAAAAATATATTTGCTATTCCAAGACCTAACATAATCTTTCTTGCAAGTTTTGCTTCATCTGTTTCTTTACATACAAGCCATAATATTGGTATCCACATTACAATTTTGATATATGAAAAAATATACCACAAATGTGCACAAGTACTATTTAAATATATAACATCTGCTTTTAAAATAGCTTGTATTATTCCAACTATATTTAAACTGAAATTTCGCATACAGTACATAAAACTTTCTTTATTTACTATAAATAAGTAGAAAATTTGTGTTAATATAACAAAAGTAAATGATGGTAACAATATTTTTTTTGCAGTACTTTTCCATATTTTTTTATAACTACGTCCATTTACTAAGAAAAAACCTGTAATCATAAAAAATAATGGTACACCATCTGTTAGAAAACTTTTTTCTAATAGCCTACTCCAATCTATTCTATTATAACACCCATTTAAAACTTGAAGACATAAATGTGTTCCTATAACTGTTAAGCAAGCAATAACTCTGATTAAATCTATTGAAATATCTCTTTTTTTAGTTTCTACAGATTTTTCAATTTTTTCTTCTGTTTGTACATTTGGTACTAATTCTTTTTCTGCTACTTTCATAATATAAATTTTCTCCCAATTTAAAAAATATTCTTTCTATAACTTTTATCTTAAAAGTGTTTCTACTGTACCTTTTCCATTTTCAGAAGTTATTTTTAAAATAGCTCCATTTACTATTGCCATTTGTGGTGAAACGTGTCCGATATCAGCATCACATATTATAGGAACATTTAAATCACCTAAAATACTTTTTACTGTTTCATTAAATGTAGTATCATAATCATCTCTAATAAATAATGGTCTTCCAAAAATAATTCCTTTGCAATATTTAAAATATCCTAAATGTTTCATTTTCCATAAATACCTATATAAATCTGCTGTTCCCATTTCAAAACATTCTAAAAACCAAATTATTCCTTCTTCTTTATGTCTCTCAATAT
>CANEMG010000192.1 GCA_947428535.1 uncultured Clostridium sp.
ATTCCTCCATTTTTATCATCTATTATTATTCTTGATTTAAATTCAATTACATCAAGATCTTCTTTCAACATTTCATCTTTATTTAATATAAAAATTCCTGTATTTATATCTTTTAAATATGCTATTTGTTTATTTGAAATAACTTCATTTATACTTTCTTTTACATATCTATCATATACATTTGTTTCTAAATTCAATATAACTAAATCTAAAAATACTTTTTTAGCTCTATAATATTCATACATTCCAATAATTTCTTCAATTACATAAATGTCCTCAATATCTTTTATTTTTACTAATATTATTGGATTATCACCAGAGATTCCATATTTCCATAAACTATCCATTTTAGCTGTGCTAATTTTTTTGACTTCTCTTATAGGATTTAACTTCAGTATATATTTAAGCAATCTTGCATATAAATCTAACTTCTCACTATCTACTTGTAGATATTTACTTTCTTCCTCGCTTCTTGCTCTAGCTATATTTAGTATTCTAATAATTTCTTCTTCGCTTTTTATATTCTCTAAATTTTCTATTGCTTCTTCTCTATCATCTGAAACAGAAATTAAAAAATTAATATTTATAACATCTCTACTTCTTACTTTTATAGTTCTTTTCATTGCAATAATTGGATCTGTTACTTGTACAATTTCTTTAGAAAAACTCCTTTGATTTTGTAATATTTTAGAAGTATCAAAATTCTCTCTTCCTAAATATTTTTCTTTATTTATTTCGTATTCAAATTCCACAATTTGTTCATTTTCTGTGTATAATGTTGTAGCTAGATATTTACTTTGTTCTAAATCTCTATCTCTTTTCTCAAATACAATATTCTCATTTACCTCATCCATTTTCATAAATAATTTATTAAAAGCTGGATGCGAATACTCTTGCATTTTTCTAGATAGTGATGGCTCAAAGTCTGTAACTACTTCTAATACTTCATCTTGATTTCCTAAATTTTCTATTTTTATTCTTCTAATTTCTATTGCTCTATTTGGATCTAAGCTAACTGTTTCTTGAATTTTTAAATTATTTTCCTGTTTCAAAAATTTAGCTTTATCTGGTGTAAAACTTACTTTACAATTTTCTTTTGTATCAATTATTTTCTTTGTTCTTACATTTTTTATATATACATTTATTCTCTGTTTTACTTCTGATGTTTCTTTAAAATTATTTACCATTAATCCATCAAATTCACTAATACTGTCACCATAGTCATCTATAATTATCTTATATCTTTCATTTGATATAACATTCATATTTCTAAATATTTTGTTTGGTTTTTCTATAATTCTTTCTAAATAAGAACCTAAATTTATATTTTTATTTTTACTAATCTTTTCCTTTTTCTCTTTAGTAATTATCATATGCATTGGCATTCTTTCTTCTAAAAGAATATTAGTTGCTTCAATTTCTGGATTTTGATTAAATCTTTTTTTCAAAATATTATTGTTTAAGACATTATTTATTGATAAAAGTATTAATCCTTGATGATGTGCCATATAAGTTTTTACAACTGCTCTTCCTTCTTCTTTTACTCTTGTAGGTGTATAGTCTACAGCTTCATAAAATCCATACTTACCAAGAGCACCATCTTTTTCTAATCTCTTTAGATTTTTCACACCAGACTCTAGTTCATCTTCTAAAGATAAAAAAGTACTATATGGAGAAACTACAATATCATCTTCTAATCCTCTTTTTAATCCAAGCCACGGTATTCCAAAAGCCTTATACTGATAATTGTTATTTAAATCTCTTAAATTAAAAGCAGATTCAGATATTCCCCACGGAACACCTAATTTCTTACAATATTCTATTTGACTCATTATTGCAAATTTACTAGCTTCATCTAAAAGACTACCTTTATATCTTTTTAAATTTATATTAGGCATTAAATATTCAAAAGCTGTTCCAGTCCAAGAAACTAGCCCTTTATATCCATTTAAACTTGTAAGAGTTCTACTTAAATTATTCCAATGTTTTACTGGGACATCTCCTTTTGCAATAGCTACAATGCTTGCTTGTCTTGCCTCAGATGCTAAAAAATCATAATAAGAATCTGTTAATTTATTTTCTTCTAAATTATATCCTATTGATAATAATCTAGTTTTTTCACTATATAGCTTTGAAAAATCTGTATTATTTATAAGCTCTGTTACTAAATTTATAAGATGTTCTATATCAGCTCTATTTTTATTATTGATAAGAAACTTTTTTACTATATATAAATATCCAATAAAATTACCGCTATCTACTGTTGATATATATCGTGGTATTAATGGAATTAAAGTTTTAGTATTGTACCAATTATACAAATGCCCATTCCATTTACTTAATCCACTTACTGTTCCTAAAATTTTGTTTAAATAATCTATTGTCTTTTTAAAATTTATAAAACCTAAATCATATGCTGATAATACTGCTAGTAACTCTAATCCAATATTAGTAGAAGATGTTCTATTTACTATTTTATTATTTCTGTCTTCTTGATAATTATCTGTAATTAAATAATTATTTTCTTCTGATGCATATTTTTCAAAAAAGTTCCAAGTTCTTTTAGCAACTTCTGTTAAATATTTTTTGTTTTTATCTGATATTTCATATTCTACACATTTATCTAAACTTATATACCATGCTATAATAGGACCAATTATCCAAGAAATTCCTAAAATTTTTGACATTATTCCAGGCAGTATTATAAATAAAGCTCCTATTAGAAAATTCACACCCATTTCTCCATAATAAGAACTCAAACTAGTTTTTGAATTCTTATCAGCATCTTCTGCTGTAACCCATTCTAATAGCTTAACTTTACGCTTCATTCTATATAAACTTCTTATAATAGCATCAAGATTTTTTATAGTTTCATATGGAAGAAGTATTATTTGAAGAAAAATTCTTATTATACTTATCTTAATACTATTTAATTCTTTAGAAAATTTTTTATATGCATACACACTACCAGTAATATTACTTTCCTTAAAAATTATATAGTTTATAATATCTATTATATATGGAATTGTAATTGAAACTAGCGCTATTCCAAATAAAATTCCATTTTCTAAATTTGTCTTAAAAATATTTATAGATGCTAAAAATATTAGTATAAAACTAAATATTTGTAATAAACTTCTTCTTAAATTATCATATATTTTAAATTTTGATATTTCATTTAACCTATAATTCTGTAACCATTTTATTATTTGCCAGTCTCCTCTTGTCCATATATG
>CANEMG010000193.1 GCA_947428535.1 uncultured Clostridium sp.
TTACTAATAATATTTTCATTAAATGGGTCACCACTTATATCAATAGTTTTAATAACAGCATTAGGTGGAGCTCTATGTGGATTTTTACCATATAACTTTAATCCAGCAAAAACATTTATAGGAGATACAGGTTCAAACTTTTTAGGATATTGTTTATCAATAATTTCTATTTTGGGAATAGCTAAAACATATACAGCTATAGTAATAGTAGCACCAATAATGGTACTTGCATTGCCAATATTTGATACATTATTTGCAATAGTAAGACGAGCAATACATGGTAAATCTCTAAAAGCAATTATAAAACCAGATGCAGGACATTTACATCACAAAATGCTAAAAAAGGGATTTACTCAAAAACAAGCAGTTTTAATTATGTATGGATTAAGTGCAATATTTGGAATGTTTGCTATAATACTAATGGATAGTGGAATATGGAAAGCCTTATCATTTGCAATTATTATAGTCATAATAATTGCTTTAGGATATAAAGAATTTTTTAAACAAAGATTATTAGAAGAAGAAACAACAGAAGATGAAAAAGTTGAGAATAAATAAAGAAAAGAAGATGGCAATAGCCATCTTTTTTTGTGGGAAACTGACATTATTTTGTATACAAATTTTACTATATAAGATTTAGTGTATGAATTGATTAGAAATACTTAGTAAAAAAGGGAGTAAAAAATGCTATTTACTTTCTTTTTTATGCATTAATAGAAAGTTTTGAATGTTTTATGGTTTAATGTCTTAAATAAAATGCATTTTTCTGCTAGTTTCTAATAAAATCTTAATATTTGCAAAATTGACCCTTGTGGAAAATTATGCTATAATACAGTCTGAGGTTATGTAATATGTATTATAATTGGAAAGAAAAAACAAATACAGATGAATTAAAAGTAGTATGTAACTTAATAAGAAATGGAGAACTTGTAATTTTTCCAACTGAGACAGTTTATGGTATAGGTGCAAATGCTTTAGATGAAAATGCAGTAGGTAAAATTTTTGTTGCAAAAGGAAGACCATCAGATAATCCATTAATTGTTCATTTGGCAGATAAACGAAAAATTGAAGATATAGCTCAAAATATAACAGAAGTAGAGCAAAAGTTGATCGATAATTTTATGCCAGGACCTTTTACAATTATTTTGGAGCGAAAAGAAATAATACCAGACATTGTTACAGCTGGACTTAATACAGTTGCTGTTAGAATACCAGACAATGTAATTGCAAGGGGAATAATAACTTTTTCAGGTGTTCCAATAGCTGCACCAAGTGCTAATATATCTGGAAGACCAAGTGGTACAGACATAAATGATATAAGAAAAGAACTAGAAGGTAGAGTTTCAGCAATTGTTGATGGTGGAAAAACTCAAATTGGTTTAGAATCTACAGTAGTTAAAGTAATTAATGAAATTCCAGTAGTTTTGAGACCAGGAGGTGTTACTCCAGAGCAAATAGATGAAGTAATAGGTAATGTAAGAATTGATAGCAATGTTTTTAGTGAAGTAAATAGTGAATCAGTAGTTGAAAGCCCGGGAATGAAATATAAACATTACTCTCCAGAAACACATTGTAGATTGATATATAGTGAAGAAGATTTAGATCAAATTTTCTATATAAAAAATTTAATAAAAGAATATCAAGGTGATGTAGTAGTTATTGGTTTTAAAGAACACAAAGAAAAATTTTCTATTCCTAATGGAAGATTTATTGATGTAGGATCAAAATACAACTACGAAGAAATAGGAAAAAATATATTTTCAGCTTTAAGAAAAGCAGATAAAATAAAACCTGGAATAATACTTGTAGAAGGATTAAAAAAAGAAGGATTAGGTTTTGCAATTATGAATAGACTTTTAAGAACCTGTGGATATGATTATATTGAATTAAAAAAATAATAAATATCATAAGATATTTATAGGAGGATTATTATGGAAAAAAATGAAAATTCTGAAAATGATGATGGATCCGATAAGCTTAGATTTTCTGTTATTATGTGTGCATATAACTTAGAAAAAATCGTATCAACATCAATAGAAAGTGTAATTGAACAAAGGTTTAAAAGTTTTGAATTAATTATTGTAAATGATGGATCAAAAGATAATACTTTAAGTGTTTTAAGAAAGTTTGCAAAAAAGGATAGTCGTATTAAAATTATTAATAATAGTAAGAATATAGGATTAAGTGCTTCAAGAAATAAAGCAATAAAACAAGCTAAAGGAGAATACATTGTTCATATAGATGGAGATGATACATTGTATAATAGAAATACTTTAAAAAGAATTGATGAGACAATTGGAGATGATTCAGCAGATATAATATATTTTGGGGTACAATATGTTGGAGGAGGAAATAAAGCTTATATTCCAAACGCAGAAAATTCTACACAAAAATCCAGAATAGTATGTGATATGCATTTTGCAGTAGCAAGTAAAGTATGGAGAAGAGAATTTTTAGAGGAAAATAATATTACATTTATAGAGGGAATGTACTATGAAGATATGGTATATTCTATAAAGGCAGCAATAATTGCTAAGAATCTAAAATATGGTTCTTTTCCAATATATATCTATTATAGAAATAGAGAAGGTAGTATTATGGCTACTCCAAATATAAAAAGATGTAAAGATATGTATAAAATGTTATATTATTTGATGGAATTATATGAAGAAACACCAGAAGAATTAAAACCATATTTGCTAAGTTTTATTAAAAATGAAACATTTAATGTTCCAATGCGTATAGATGGTATATTAAAATCTTTAAAAACTAAAGATTATGTACCAGTGTTTCCAAAAAGAGAATATGTTTTTGTTGAGGGGAACTCAGGAGTTCAGAGTATAACTGAAACAGAATCCCAAATTACTAGAGTAACTGATACTAATAAAAGAGTAGATTTATATAAACAAGTAGAAAAAGAAGTAGAACCATGTATTGCTGCTTCAAGTATAAATATGGATGAAAAAATACAAAAAAGTAATTTATAACAATAAAAAAATAATTAAAGAGGAAATCTTTAGTTATTTTTTTATAATATAAAATAAAAAGGTGGAAATAATGAAAACTAAATTATATATAATAAGGCACACACAGACTATTGGAAACATAGAACATAGATTAACTGGAAGATGTGATTATGAAGTAACAGAAGAAGGAAATAAATATATAGATAAGATAACAGATAGACTAAAAAATATTAAATTTCATAT
>CANEMG010000194.1 GCA_947428535.1 uncultured Clostridium sp.
TAAAAAAATTTTTTTGTCAATTGTTTTGTCATTTTTTTACATTTTCCTTTTTTGTTACAAAAACATTACAATTATATTATCTTTTTGTTAATATACTTTTTTTATTTTATAATTATATTATAATAGTATTGTTATGGAGGGATAAAAATGAAATTTAAAAGTAAAAAAGAATTCTTAGCTTATCAAAAAAATGTCTATTCAAAAATGACTTTTTATTATGCGAGATTATGTGAATTATATTCAAATTTAGCTTCTCTTAATCCCTCTGTGGAATCAGCTAATGAAATATTAGAAATGTATTCTAAACCACTTTCATATGTGGTATCTGGTGATTTAGCAGAATTAAGAAACTTGAATTTTTCTGAAGAAGAATTATCTATTTTTGAAAAATTTGAACATTTTTCAAAAAAGTTTAAGACTTATCAAGGTTTAAGCGAATCAGTTAGAAATACTATAGAATCTAAAGAAATAGCAACTTTACTTTCCAAGGGAGAAATAACAGATCCTAAATTCTTTACAGATGATCATTCTTCTAAAGAAATAAAAGAATATAATGAAGAAACTTCTGGCAAAACATTAAATGTCATAGCTTTTGAAACATCACATACTTTACGACAAGCTGGAAAAATAATAGATCGTATAGATGAAACCGTTATTCCAGAAGATAGCAAATTAAGTCAGATTACACCAAAATCTTGTGGTGCGGTTATAAGTTTTCCAAGAACAAAACACAAAAGCAAAAGTTTTCATGGAGACAAACACAGAAACAGGAATAAAATTTTAAGTGCTGTTGTTGGTTTAGCTTTACTTGGAATTGGTGCTGCTAAATTAGCTCAAAATTTACAGTACCATAATCTTTCTGCTACAGAGAATGAAAAAAACGGGTATGAAACCACAGTTTCAGAAGATACGAAATCTAAACTAGAAAATATTGATAACGCTATTTCCTTAGTAAAAAAATCTAAAGTAAAACCATCTGATGATGTAATGTATGATATTGTATATGACTTAGATAAAGTTATAGATGATGTAATATCTGATTTAGTAACAGATGCTTTTAAAGAAAAACATCCCAACTATGAAGTTGTTTGTGTTGAAACATCTTATGATACTTCAGATAGTATACCTCATAATCGTATACAAGAAAATTCTTGTGAAATAACTTTCATTAATGATAAAAATGAAGAAGATTATGTTACTTTACACAACTTTGATAAAGATATTTTAAATAGTTTTAAATATGAATATTTATTAGATTATCATTATGAGTCTTTATCAATAGATGATTTACATGATATTTGTAATGATATAAATCACTTAGCTGGAAAAAAAGTAGAATATGTTGTTGATAATAATACTATTAATGCAGATTTAAAAACATATGCACCTAGTAAAAAATCCGATATAAAAAAAGATATTCAAACAGCTTCAAAAGATAATGATAGCCAATTTATATTAGATGATGATCGTTAATATTTCTATTAAAGTAATGGAGACTATAAAGAACAAAAGTGGACAAGCAGAGCACTTTTCTACTAAATAAAAAATAAGCAAAGATATTTTAATCTTCGCTTATTTTTATTTTTGTATATAAAATCGTAACTAATATTCAACAATTGCTATTAAATAAATTTTTAGAATTTAAAAGAATATGGCAATAATTCTTCCATTGTATATTCTTCTATTTTACTATTATATACTGTATAAATTTTAAAATTTTTATCTACAAATTCATTCATAAATTGTCTGCAATATCCACATGGTAAACATTTTTCAGCCTCTTTATCTTTTGGTCCACCCATTACTACAATTTTTTGAAATTCTGTTTCTCCTTCAGAAATTGCTTTACAAAAAGCAACTCTTTCTGCACAAATACTTTGTATTCCGTTATTTTCAATATTACAACCTGTATATCTTTTTCCATTTTTAGTTTGTAATACAGCTCCTACTGTATAATTTGAAGTTTTAGCATATGCTCTTTCTCTCATATTTGTTGCTAATATAATATCATCTTTTAAATCTAACATAATATTTCTCCTTTATATATAAACCTATTTATATTTTCTCATATTTAATAAAATTCTACCACTTCTTGTTTCTTTTTGAACACCATCAAAAAGAAATTTTCCTTTTCCTCTTATTGTTAATATATCTCCTATATTTATCTTTTTTGAATCTTTAAATTCATTTATAGAATTTACAAATACTTTTCCGTTTTTTATCAATTCCTGTGATTGAATTCTCGAACATCTTGCAAGTTCTGAAACAAAATTATCTAATCTTATTGATGAAACAATAATATTTATATTCTCAAATTCTGGCTCTATATTAGTTATTTGATTAATATTTTCAATAGTTATTTCTGATTTTCTAAATCTAGTTAATGTTTTTAAATCTTCTAACAAAATTTTTGAAATTTCTGTAAGTACTATAATATCTGCTCCAAAATCTGTTACTATTATATCTCCAAATTTTTCTCTTCTTATTCCAAGTTTCATTATTCCACTTAAAAATTCTCTATGTTCATATTTTATATTATTCGGTAACTTTACTCTAATAATTTCAAAAATTTTCTCATAATTTTTTTGAATCATCTCTTTAGAAAACTTCTCTGGATAAAAAATTAATATACTTCTATCTGTTTCTTCTTTTCCACCCCAAAAAAGATAATTCTCTATATGTTCTTCTTTCAAAATTTTAGATATAACCGATATTTCTGCAATATTTAAAAAATCTGTATATGTTATTTTATTTTTGGTTCTGCAAAACTCATATTTATCTATCATTTTTGCTACTATTATTTTATATTCGCCATCTTTATATTTGTTTCTTGCTTTTTCAAACATAGTTATTTACCTTCTTTACATACATACGTATTTTATTTGTCAAAATGTCCAAAAACTACTGTCCCTAATTAGTCAAACTTTAAAGATGATTTTATAGTTTCTGATATAGATTTTGCATCTAATCCGTATTTTTCTTCTATTTTACTAACACTTCCATGTTTTATAAATTCATCTGGATATGCTTTTTTTTCTAAATTCACATTAATTTTATTTTTTTGCAATACTTCCTCTACTTTACTTCCTAGCCCTCCAACTACAGTTCCATCTTCTATTGTAATTATTTGTTTATTTATATTTTTAAGTAATATTTTTTCATCAAATGGTTTCAAAAATCTTGCATTT
>CANEMG010000195.1 GCA_947428535.1 uncultured Clostridium sp.
ATAGATCTCCAGCTATAAATAAATACTCTACATTATTTTCTTTTACATATTCAATTACTTTTTTTAATACATTTCTTTGTTCTAATCTTCTTTTCTCACCTAAATTCTCTTTTGAATTTAATGATGTAAAAGGAATGTCGAAATGTATATCTGCTATATGTGCAAATTTCATATTACATCTCCATTTAATCAAAAAGACTCTTAAAAGAGTCTTTTATTTATACATCTTCTTCACTAGATCCGAATAATTCATCAATTTTAGGTTGTCATTCTTTCTGTATATCCAATAATTCTGCCTGTCTTTTTTCATCTTCATCTTCGATTTTTGGTAAATCATTTTGGACTTTCATAACAGGCTTTGCTTCTGGTTTCTTTACAGTTTCTTCTACTTTATCTGATGAGGCAGCTACTGTATCATTTAAATCATCTTCAAATAATTCATCTAGTGATTCTAATGAATTTGCTGTTCCGCCACCATTATTTTTATCTGATTCTTCAACATATGGGTTATATGGATTATATATTCTCCATAATCCCCTTTCTACTTGAACATTATTATGGTCTGATTTATATCTATTTACTAATCTTCCTTCTGGATATTTGAAATAATAGTATTTATTTGCTTTTATTGGTTTTATACCTTTTTCATAAATAATACATATATCATTATCCATTCTTCTTAATTCATCTGGTGTCATAAGTGCTCTACCCATAATTTGGTCTGACTCACTTTGACCTTGTTTCCAATCTTCCCTATCTTTGTTTATAGACACATTATCTCTTGTTATTGTCTTTTCTCCTAATGCCTTTGAAAAATATTCTACTGTTTTTTGTGAGTTAGATCCTAAGAAAACATGAGTATCACAGTTACCTATTATTGTTTCATATGACTCTTTATATACTGCTTCTAATTGGTCTAGGTTTTGTAAAATAACACTAAATGATATTTTTCTACTTCTTGATGTAGATATTTTTTTATCAAAATCTGGTATTTGTCCAATGTTTGCAAACTCATCTAATACAAAATATGTAGGAATTGGAAGTTCTCCTCCACTTAAATCTGCAAAATCATATAATTGTTGAATCATTTGTGAGAAGAATATTGTAAGTAAGAAATCATATGCAGTATGTGTATCTGAAGATATAACATAGACTGCCATTCTCTTTTTTCCAATTTCTGTAAAATCTATTGTATTTGTTGAAGTTACTTCTGCTATTTCTTTTGAATCAAACTTACCTAATTTAGATTGCAATGTTCCTAATACTGATCCAAAAGTTTTTTCTGGTAACATTTCTATATTTTTATAATATTTTCTTGCTGGATGTTCCATTGGTAATTGGTTTATTAAATTTGTAAGTAAGTTATCTCCACCACTACTATTGGCTGCTCTTACAAGTTCAGAACAACTTGCTAAACTTTGTTCTTCTAATGGTCTTGTTGCTTTTAAATAATATATCAAAGATTTCATTAGCATTTCTGCCATATCATCCCAGAATGGATCTGAACTTTTCGCCTCTCCTTGTCCTTTTACTATTGTATTTGCAATAACATCAACATCAATTTCATTGTTTATGTGATGTAATGGATTGTATCCATCACTGTTTTTCGGATGAACTAAATTTAATACTTTTATATCATATCCTTTTGCTCTAAAATATCCAGCAGTTTTATCGTATAATTCTCCTTTTGGGTCTGTAAAAACATATGACCCTAATGATTGAAGTGCATTTGGTATAACATATGAAGCAGATTTACCAGCACCAGAACCTCCGTACAATAAGTACATTTACGTTACCACGTTTATCTACTGGTAAATAGTTTTTTTCTGCTAATACTATACCCTTGTGTCTACTTAAAACTCTATACTGTTCTCCATTTTCACACCAGTCACTTGAACCATTTTCAATATCTTCATATTCGTGTTTAGGAAATGCTTTAGCTATTCCTACAACAACAAATAATCCATAGAATAATAGGAAATATCTTGTTGTTAAGAAAAATCCAGGTCTATACTTGCTTTCTGCTAAACACATTTTAGTTTTTGTTAATGGATGTATTATTCCATCAGAAACTTCTAGTATAAGTACTTCCCAGTTACAAGGCATCTTGTCAGTTCCTTGGAGCATTGCATCTTTTAATGCAACACTAAACGGTGCAATTCCCCATATTATAATAATGGCAACTAGAATTGCACTTACTGTTAATTTTCCTTTTATTTTTCTTATAGCACCTTTTAATCTACTAAAAAATCCCATCTTTTTCACCTTTTCTTAAGTAAATAACCCTGACAAAACATTTTATTCATATTTTTAAAATATATTCATTTTATCTTGATTCTTTATCTTCTTTATCTTTTTTAGTACTTGACTTAACTGAAGTTGAATCTCTTTTTATAGTTTTTTTAGTTGATTTAGCTTTTGAATCTAAAACTTTTCCGCCTTTAACATGTATTATTTGAGAACTATCTGCTAAACTTTCTAAAATACTTTCACCATCTACTACTCTAGATTCTTTTTTAGTACTATTTAATTTTTGCTTAGCATCATCTACATCAAACATTGTTGCACCAAGCTCTACTTTTACATCTAACTCCTTATCATCAACTTCTACAACTTCAATTTGTTTTCCGTTGCCTTTTGGCGATTTAGTTCCATCACTCATCTACAAGTCTCTCCTTCTAATTTTATTTTTGTTTTATCTCAAATGCAAAATATTTCTTGTGTGGTTTTAATTTGCATTTTCCTTTTACCTCATTAACTTCTTCATCAAAATACAATATTGGTTTTATTTCATCAGCTGTCTCTGGATCTATTATTGTAATTGGTCTTTTCATATTAGGAGTATAGGCAAAATCTTTATAATCTGTTTCTTCTTCATAATATAAAGTTTCAAATTTCATTGGCATAGGTTTTTTAGAAATTTTAATAATATCGTAATCTAAAAATCCCATATTTATTACTACCCTACTTTTGGCAAAAGAAAGAATTATAAGTGGATTTCCTTCTGGTGCAGGATTACTTATAAAGAAAGTTTTTTTCTTTTTATCTCCTATAAACTCCTCTGTATATTCTAGTCTTTCAACTGTATACTTTGGAGAATTTCTTAAAAATTCTTTTTCTGTTCTATTTACTTTATATATTACAGTAGTAATTCCTTCTGGGT
>CANEMG010000196.1 GCA_947428535.1 uncultured Clostridium sp.
ATTTTCGTTTTCGTATTTTTCGCTGTATTCTTGTTCAATTTCTTCTTCATCTTCTTCAATATCTATAATTGGTTCTTCGATTTCTTCAATTTGATATTCAGATAAGTCTTTTTCAAATTTTTCGCTTATTTCTTCTTGGAATACGTTATATACGTTTTTTATACCTTCTATTCTCCAGTAATTTGAGTTTATAACTGTTCCCATATTTACTTTTAAATTTGTAATTTCTTGTTCAAATTTTCTTTCTTTTTGCTCTATATCTCGTAAATATGTTTTATTATATAATTCATTATAAGCTTTTTTTGTTGATTTTCCAGTGGTCTCTCTTATTACTAGTTCATATAAATTGTCTATTTGTTGAATGTCTAACTCAAAGTTTTGACAAGCTTCTTGCATTAATTCTTCATGTGTATTTCTTCCGTTTATTGCTGTAAGTCTTTCATTATCTAGAAATCCTACTATATATTCTTTTTTACTATTTAAAAAATTCAATTTAACAGTTGCGTCTCTTAAAAGTTTTTCTGATTTTGATAGTTTTATATTTTCACTTTCTAGTTCTATTAGTAGTTTTTTCATTCTTTCATATACACTAACATATATTTCCGCTTCTTTTTCAGAAATATCAATTCTTGCTTCTACTGCTTTTTCTATAACATCATTATTAAATGGTACTTTTTCGTTTCTACCGTTTTTAATCATTGTGTTAACTATTTTTTCTTTATATTGTTCTTTATCAATACTTATATATTTTTTTAATGATTGAACATCTTTTAGGTCTATTTTTTCAAATTCTTTGTTTGCGTTTTTTATGCTATTTATATGATCTGCTTCTACTTTTCTTCTTAGTCTTGAATATTTATTTCTTTCTTTTTGTCTTTCTGTAAATATTACTAATGCTTCTACATATTCACTTCTCAATTTTTTTAATGTTTCATTGTTTTTATTTAGTGTGTTTTCAATAGAGTTTAGTCTGCTGTCTAATGCGTTTGGATTTTCCCCTAAGTCGTTGAAAAGTTGATTTCTTTCTGTTTCTAGTTGTAAGTTTATTTCTGAAATTTTTATTTGTTGCTTTTGAATTCCTTCTATTTTTTCTGCTATTTCGTCAAATTTTCCAATCACATTTTCTTCTTCGATTGATGTTTTTTGATATTCTTTTATTTGCTCTACAATTTCACTGAAATTTATGTAATTTGTTTTTAGACTTATTTCTTGATTGAATTTAAAAAGTTTTTCAAAACATCTTTCTAATACAATTGCACTTCTTTCATACATTTTATAGTCCCCCTATTTTACATCCTTTTTATTTTTATTTCACTTTCTGCATATTCATCTGGTTTTAATCCTAATCTTGTTTTCATGTAGCTAATTAGACTGCAAGTTATAATTACCATCATTATTCCTACTAAAATAAGTGAATTTGCTGCACTTGTTATTTCTAATAAGTATGAGCCTAAAAATCCTAATATAGCTCTTAATCCATTTCTACAAGTTTCATCTATTGCGTATATTTGTGTTAATTCTTTTTCTGTTGTAAAATTGCTCAAATATCTGCTTGTTAGTACTTCATATACTCCTTTTGCAAAATTTATGAATATGTAGCATATTGTTACTATTGCAACTGCTATGGCATATGAGATATTAAATAATCCTACTATTCCTGCAACTAGTGTTCCTACTGTGAGTATAATTAATAAAAAGCTTAATGATTTGTTTCTAAATTTTTTATGTATTCTTAGTTGCTGTTTAGATCCTATTGCTGATGCAACTCCTGCTATTGCTGCTATTGCCGTAATAAGCTCTGGTGGTACATTTATATCTACCAACAAACTGCTTCTATATGTATTTACTAAGTTGTATATTCCCCAACATATTCCACTATATAAGAATAAGCTCCTTAATCTTTGTGAATTTATAATAAATTTTAAAACATCTTTTAATTCCGAGAAATATTCAGTAGTTTTTTTCTTCTCTGCTTTTTCGTGTTTTAGTTCTTGTATGTCAACAAATCCTAATGATATGAATGTTGCTAATGCTGCTACCAATAAAGAACATACCATTGGTGCATATGGATTTACTATGTATAAAAATCCTGATAGTAGTGATGTTATTGCATTTATTATATAGTAGTTTTTTGTTCCTTCTCCTTCTAGTTTAGAGAATATTTCTCCTTTTTTTCTTGTTTCTGGAATTGTATATTGTATCAATGCTTTGTCTGATACATTTTTTAAAGAGAAACATAATGAGCTAACAAATTGTGCTAATATTAGTGTTTGTAAGTTTGATGTGTTTAAGACTAAAAATATAAATATCATATTGAATATGTTTGCTATTACTGTACATCTTTTTGTTCCTACTCTATCTACTACTACACTTGCTGGTATTTGTAATATTACCATAAATGTTGCATAAAATGCACTTCCTAATACTACACTAGATGGGTTTAGGTGCTTTACTTCTGTTAAGAATAAATACTCTATTGCATAGTAAAAAATTAAATCTAAAGATATTGCTCTGTACATTGCGTATAGCTTTAGGTTTTGCTTTCTTGCTTTCGTTATTTCTTCATTCATTATTATCTTCCTTTGTTTTTTATTTCTTTTGTTTCATTATTCGCTATCATTATATACTAATTCTTGCTTTTTATCAACATTATTTGACATTAAAATACAAAAAGTAGCTTTTATTAAAAGCTACTTTATATTTTAATTATATTTATTTTAAGTAGAGTAAATCTGTAAGCCGGGTTCTGTCTTTTAAAATAGTCATTTATCTAGAGTATATATTGCTATATACTTCAAGCCACGCAATTCAAGAAGTTGCCGAGCAGGCTTAATCTTCTTTGTTAGGTGTTGCTCCAGATGGGGTTTACACTGACCTGTTATATCACTATAACAGCGGTGAGCTCTTACCTCGCCTTTTCACCCTTACCTCCCGTCAGAGCAAACTGACTGCATTGAGGCGGTTATTTTCTGTTGCACTTTCCTTAAGGTCACCCTCACTAGACGTTATCTAGCATCTTTGCTCTATGGAGCCCGGACTTTCCTCTCGTAGTTCCTTTCGGAATTTACCAGCGACTATTTAATTTACTCTACTTTATATTTTATCATATATTATTGATTTCTTCCAGTATATTTTTATATT
>CANEMG010000197.1 GCA_947428535.1 uncultured Clostridium sp.
ATGCGCTTACATCTGTTCAAATGATTGTGATGATACCTTTTGCATTTGCAATTTTTGAAATTGTAAATAATTTATCTATTGTAAAATGGCTTGCAAGTATAAGTTGTGTTGCAATAATAGGAACATATTATTTAGCAGATAACACATCATATGCTGCAATTGAATTAACATATAATCAAGCATACTCAACTACTATGAGAATTATGGATAGAATTGAAAATACACCTGGATACAGGGAAGATTATCCAATATTATTTGGAGGTATTATAGGAAATTATAACTATCCTAGAAGATCATCATTATATAGATATACAGTGGGATCTATTGTTACAAATCCTGCATTCCACGGTTCATATAGTGGTGCTGTTGGCACTTGGCTTAATTTTATAAAAATATTTTATGGATTAGATGTAACACCTTGTAATGAACATGTTTATTATAGAATTGTTACAGGAGAAACATTTAAACAAATGAAACGTTTTCCAGATGAAAGTTCTGTAAAGATTATAGATGGAGTTGTAGTTGTAAAATTGACAGAAAGTCCAGAACTACCATTTTAATAAAGAAAGGATTTAGGTTATGAGTAAAGTAGTTGTTGTAACTGGAGCAAGTAGAGGAATAGGAAGAAATATAGCTTATAATTTAGCAGTAAATGGATATAATGTTATAGCTAATTATAATAATTCAGAATTTGAAGCAAAGAAATTGAAAGAGGATCTAGAAGCTCAAGGAATAGAAATAGATATTTTTAAAGCAAATGTATCTAAAAGAAATGAAGTCCAAAAGTTATTAAAATTTGTAATAGATAAATATAACAAAATTGATGTTTTAATAAATAATGCAGGAATAGCACAAAAAAAATTATTTACAGATATAACTGATGAAGATTTTGAAAAAATGCTATCAAATAACTTATATTCAGCTTTTTATATGTCTCAAGAAGTAGTTAAATATATGATAAAAGAACATAAAGGAAGTATAATAAATATATCTTCAATGTATGGAATAATGGGAGCTTCCTGTGAAGTACATTATTCTATGTCAAAAGCTGGTATGGATGGAATGACAAAAGCATTGGCAAAAGAGCTTGGTCCATCAAATATAAGAGTAAATTCAATAGCACCTGGAGCTATTGATACAGATATGAATAATGATTTAAATGAAGAAGATTGGAAACAAATAATTGAAGAAACACCACTAATGAAAAAAGGTAATCCAATAGATATATCAAGATGTGTAAAATGGCTAATAGAAGATGAATTTACTACAGGACAAGTTATATCTATAGATGGCGGAATGGTAATAAAGTAAGTAATAAATGTAAAACAAAAAGATAGAGTATAATAAAAAAGAAGTTTAAAGAAATTGTTAAATTAATTTAAGCTTCTTTTTATTTATATATTTTAAAGTTCTTCATGTTTCCTTTTATAATTTCCAGTAATTAATTTAGGTATATAAATTAACATTTTATATACAGCAAGTTTAACTTTTTTAGACCAAATATAAGTTCTGCTAAGCCTTCTTACAGATTTTTCTCCTGTAACAATTAGAGCAGTTTCAGGATGTTCAACTTCAAATGAATAATTATTTCCATTATTATTATCCCAATTATCATTTTCATCTTTTATACAAAAGTTAAAGGTTCCTTTATCTAATAATTCTACTTCTATTTGAAAGCCTAATTCAGTTTTAGTCATATCTGCTTCTACTAAATTTTCCCATTCATTTCCAAAACCATATCTAATATGAGCTTCGGTTGCTCCATTTTGAAAAAGTAAACCAGTATAAGAAAGTTTTACTGTATTATTTGCTACCAACTTATCTGTATTAAAAAATATATTTTTAACTAATTCCATAATTTTCTCCTCTTAAGTAAATAAATTTATATATACACACGACCTATAATTTGAAACATATCTCTAGAATTTACTGTAATATCTTTAATTTCTTTATTATCAGCTCTTAATACAAATTTATCTTTTTTATATAATAATCTACGAACAAGGTAAGTATCATTAAGTTTGAAAAGACCAATTGCTTTATTTTCTATAAGACCATTTATTTCTATAAAAGCATAAGTTCCTTCTTTTATAAGAGGTGCCATAGAAGAGTCTGGAACTTTATATGCAAAAGATGCATTAGAAAAATTTGATGGACAACTTATATAATCATCAACTTTTGAAATAGCTGGTATTTTGTTATACGAAATATGATCAATGTATCCATATTCAACTTGTTTATCTGACAGAGTTTTATCATAAGTATATAAAAGTTGTTGATATGGAATGTTTAAAGCGGAACATATTGATTTTAATGCTTTATGACTAGGATTTCTTTCACCTTTTTCAATATGAGTTAGATGTCCAATATTAATATTGGTTTGGTTAGCTAGCTCTGTTTTAGTGACACCTTTTTCTTTTCTAATTTTTGAAATCATATCTCCAATCATTTTTTCTCCTCTTATTTATAGATATTTTAATAATAAATTTGATTTTAGTGAATAGAATATTTTTAGTATGATAAATGTTTCTACTTATTTTGTCTAAATTATTATATATATAAATTTTTTTGTTGTCCAGTAGAAAAAATATTGCGGAAAAAAAGAAGATATGATAAGATGATAAACGAATTTATAAAAGAAAGGAATGGCTTAAAATGTCTGCTGCTAAAAAGAAAAAGGGTAAGAATAAAAAAAAGAATCCTCAAAAGAAAAAAAACCAGAATTTAAAAAATAAAATCGAAGCAAAAGAAAATAATCAAAACACTAAAAGTAAAAAAGAAAGTACTAATAAAAATGAAGGATTAAAAAAAGAAAATACCAATACTAAAAAAGTAGCAGATAAAAAGAATTCAGTATCAAAACCGGAAGATTCTAAAAGGTCTGATGAGATAAAAAAACAGACTAATAACGATAGATCAAAAACAAAGGAAACTAAAACAAAAAGTAAAGAAAGTGATAAATCTAAAACTACAAGTAAAGATACAGAAAAGAAAATAAATAAAAAAGAAGATAAAGAAATTAGAAGTAAAGAAAATATAAATAATGCAACAAAAAGTGATAAATTAAAAATTGATATAAAACAGAATGTACAAAAAGAGAATAAAATCAAGAAATTAAATGAAAACATAAAAAAA
>CANEMG010000198.1 GCA_947428535.1 uncultured Clostridium sp.
AGAGACTGAGAATACTGTTGATGCAGAAACAAGATTACAAAATTTAGATGAATTTTTAACAGTAGCAATAGAGTTTGAAGAAGAATCAGCTGATAATTCATTAAGTGAATTCTTAGAAGGGATAACATTAAGTTCAGATTTAGATGGAGTGGAAGAATCTGATGAATCTGTTACTTTGATGACATTACATAGTGCAAAAGGACTAGAGTTTCCAGTAGTATTTTTAGTTGGAATGGAAGAAGGTATTTTTCCAGGATATAAATCAATAGGAGAACCTAAAGAGTTAGAAGAAGAAAGAAGATTATGCTATGTTGGAATAACAAGAGCAAAAGAAAATTTATTTATGACATGCAGTAGACAAAGAACAATATTTGGTTCTACAAGTTGTAATTCTGTATCAAGATTTTTAAAAGAAATACCAGCAAATATGTTAGAAGGATATGAACAAATAGAGGATACAAGAAATAATACATATCCATTAGATGATACAAGATATGAGTGGGAATATGGAAAAAATAGAAATACTTCAAATGCATATGAAAGATATGGTGAAAGCTCTGTTTCTACATATAATGATATAGCAGTAGCATCTTCAAGAGGATCTAAGACAACATATCAATTTAGAAGTGCAGACAGTTTTTTAAATAGTTTAAATAAAAATAAAGAAACAAATATAAATATGGATTCTTATAAAGCAGGAGTTAGAGTATATCATAAGAAATTTGGAGAAGGAATTATAAATTCTGTAGAACAAGAAGGTGATGACTTAAAAGTTGATATTAATTTTGATAAAGCAGGACATAAAAGACTAATGGCTAAATTTGCAGGACTAGAGCTTATAAAATAAAATAAAAAGGAGCATTTATTTAAAATGATGGAAAGTAATGAAGAAAGCAGAATCATTACTAACTAATTTTAATTTTATGTTCCTTTTCTCTTTGACAATTTCTAATCTAATGGTATAATATTATTGATTAAAAAAGAGCGTGAATTTAGGGGAAAATCATAGTTATGGAATATCAAGAGATTATAACTTTATATAAAGAAGATAACTTAGACATTTCTAATTTAAAAGAAAAATTGGAAATGGCTAAGTCTTTAAAAGGACGCTTAAAATATAGAGCATTAAATAGAATTGAAGATTCTATAGATTTTATTTTTGAAATTCCAAATACATTAGTTATTCCCGAAAAGCCAGAAAAATGGGGACAATTTAAAAGAAGTTGTGACAGAATTTTAAAAGAATATTATGCAATTTTAATAAAATCATTAGAAGAAACTAATGCTTGGGAATTTTTAAAATTAGAACATTCAGATTATTCTGAAGAAAGTTTTGAAAAATTAAATAGTGAAGAAAAATTTGAAGTTTTATTAGAATTGAATGAAAAATATTCATATTTTTTAAAGTATCAAAAAGTAGCAGATATAAGGGATTGCTTAGATAGAGGTACCGAGTTAGATGATAAAATAATAAAAAGATTAGAGTTTTTAAATAAAATGCTAGGAGCATCTGAAAATCCAAGAACTAAAACAGAATTTTATATGTTTAATGAAAAATTTTTAATTACTTTAGCAAATTATGGAAAAGCTAGAAATGTAAAATTAGAAGATTATATGAAATCTAAAGGAAAAAGTATTAAGGATGAATATGTAAAATTGTCTAAATTTTTTTCTGCAGAGGATTTAAAAGATATAGCTGAAAATTTAGTATTAACAAGTACAACTCTAAACATTTCTATCCCTAATATTATTCAAGCTTATAGTGAGATTTCAGAGACAGAAATGGAAATAGAATATTTTTTATCAGAACATAAAGAAATAAGTCAATTAAAAGCTAAATATCAAAAAATGGAATTAATAAAAGAAGAACATAAAAAAATAAAACAGGAAAAATTATTGCAAGAAGATGAAACAAAAGAGAAACTAGAAAGTCAACAAGAAGTTAAAATAGAAGATAATCAAGAGAATGATAATGAAATTAAAATATCTGAAGAAGAGTATACAGATGAGCTAAATAGTCAAATTGAAGAAATCAAAGAAATACCGATAGTTAAAGAAGATGTAAATTATATAAAATTATTTTGGTTTCAAAGAGAGGAAAAGCAATCAGCATGTACTATGACTGATGAACAATTATCTAACTTTTTAGATAAAGTTAAACAAATGGAAACAGAAACAGGTATAAGATCTAGTTTGTTTTTAATTACTAATTCTGATGAGGAAATTACTAAAAAGAGATTTGAAAAATTGCAAAATGAAGCTATAAACAGAGGAATGCCAAAATTGCTTGAAGGTGCTTTAGGCGGATATAGTTCATTTAAAATAGAGTTAGATGGTAGTGTTAAAAGTATTTCTCAAATGTCAGAAATAAATCGTTCAAAGATTATTACATTAATGAATAGTTATGGTATAGAAGAAACTTATGTGAATAATGATGAACATGCATATGTAAGATATGAATTTTCTAATGAAAATGATAAATCAATAACATTATTAAGTCTTAATAGATTAAAAACTGTCTTAGAAAATCGTATTAAGCGTTCAAATCAACCAATAGAGATTTTAACTTATTTAGAAGGAAATTATTCAGGAATTGATGTTGTACTTAATTCACAAATAATAGGAATTGCTCAAATATCAGATTATTATGATTCAAAATACAATTTATTAAATAAAAATGGTTTTACAGTATATTCAAATAATATAGATGAATTTGATTTTAATAAAAATAGAGAAAAAAAGGTTCAAATAGAAGAAATATAATAAAGTAATAATGAAAAAAACGAGCATTGCTCGTTTTTTTGCCGCAAAAATATATGATAAGCACAAAATATTTTTGTGTTTATTTTAATCTCTATTTATAATTACTGGTTTAGGCACTATAATTGCTAACTCGGTATTGTTTAAAGTAGAAGATTTTGTTATATCTTTACCAATAATTTGAGCTTTTAGAGAGTTTATTGTACTTTTTTCAAATGAATTAACAAAAGTATTTCTTATAGAATCTAAGGAACTAAAAATAGTAGCTCTAAAATTACCTAAATTCCACATATAAAAGATACTTTTTTCTGTTTTTTGAGGTTTTAGTTCTGCTGAAGGAAGAAGCTTTTGAGCTTTACCTACTCTT
>CANEMG010000199.1 GCA_947428535.1 uncultured Clostridium sp.
TAATTTATTATTAAAATTTCATATAGATATAAGAAGAAAACTATTCAAACAAGTTATAGATGCATTAGGAGGAGAATTAAGACTTGTAATATCAGGAGGAGCTCCAGCAGATAAAGAAATTTCACAAGGATTTAATGACTTAGGAATAAAAACTCTGCAAGGTTATGGATTAAGTGAAACTTCTCCTGTGATTGCAGCAGAGAATCATAATACTTTAAAAAATGGTTCAGTTGGAAAACCAATGTTAAATGATATAATAGAAATAGTAAATAAAGATGAAAATGGTATAGGTGAAATACGAGTAAAAGGACCTAACATAATGCTTGGATATTATGAAATGCCAGAAATAACAGCAGAAGTTTTAAAAGATGGCTGGTTTTATACAGGAGATTTGGGATATTTTGATAAAGATGGAATACTTTATATAACTGGAAGAAATAAAAACATGATAGTTCTTAAAAATGGAAAAAAAGTATTTCCTGAGGAACTTGAAACTATAGTAAATAGATTAGAATTAGTAGAAGAATGTATGGTATTTGGTTTGCCAGATGTAGATGATAAAAATGATATAAAATTATCTGTAAAAGTAGTATATGACAAAGAAGTAGTAAAAGAACAATATTCAGATAAAACAGAAGATGAATTAAGAAATATTATTTGGAATCAAATAAAACAAATAAACACAACATTTCCGAGATATAAACATATTCAAAATTTAATTTTAAGCAGTGAAGAATTGATAAAAACTACAACTAAAAAAGTAAAAAGGCAAGAAGAAATGAAAAAAATACTAGATAAATAGGAGATTAAATAGCAAGATTAGAAAATCTTGCTATTTTTTGAGATAAAAATAGAATGAGTAATACTTGATAGTTTTACATAATTGTTGTATAATAATAGATAACATGCTTTATAATAAAGTCCTAAATAACAAATGGAAGGAGGATAGTACGCCAAATTCTAAAGCATGATAAAATAGACAGGAAAAGGAGAAGGAGGAGTATGAAAATGGCAAAATCATCAAGAAAACGGAGGAAAAATCAAGGGGGTGTAGTTGCAGTTCTTCTTATAGTTTTAGTATTTACATGTATCGGACTGTTAATAGTAGCAGGATACAATGTAAATACGGGCATAGCTACATATGCAATTATAATTACCATTGCCTGTGCTGTAATGTATCTGTATTGGAAAAAGAATTATAAATTTGTGAATAATCAAAATTCGCAGTATTCACAATTACTTGATGAAAATGCAGAACTGATAAGAGAGATTAACAGAATTAACAGATCGCATAGGAAAGACTGCAATGAGATGAATGATCAAATGTTAGTATTTGAGCACCAGAAGAACATTGCAGATAGGGCAGCAAGACTCCACAGAAGAAAGTATATGGAAGCAGAGGAAATTCTGGAAAGATTAAAAAAAGACTATCCAGAAATAGAACCAATAATAGTTGCATACAAAGCTGAGATTGAGGAAGCTCAGAAAGCAGCAAAAAAGGCTGCTGATGCAATAAAGAAATGTATTTCTGTATACAAAGATAGTGGTTCTGTTGAAGAACTACAGGAAGCATGTTCTTTGTATCTTGGTCTTTCGGCTAAAGAAAGGATGTGGGTTCCTGCAAAGAAAAAATTAATGCAAGAACTCGGGGAACTTATTAAAAAACTAAGAGAAGGATCTGAAAATGCATTAGCATCTGAAACAGAAATGTCTGAAACTGATGAATCAGTTGGAAAAGACTTTTCAGTATTAGAAGAGACAGATCCCGAGGTATCGGAAATGACAGAAAATATTGGCGACTTAGAAGATGTGCAGCAGGATGTTTTAGGTATGTTAGAAGACACATCTGAAGCTTGATGATTATGTGTTAGAAGGAAAAGACTTGGTTAAAACAATTGGAGCCAAGTCTTTTCCTTTTGGTAAAAAAGTTAAAAATATATTTTATATAAAAACTTAATAATTACTTAATAAAATGTTCACAAAATGTTTACAAATATTTAATATAAATTTAATAATTCATATATATAATGTCTATACAAAATAACAAAAGAAAGGATGAGTAAATGGAAGAAAGTGATAAAAATTGCCTCATAAATATAGAAGAAAAGTTAGTAAATAAAGAAATGATAAATATAAAAGATGAAAGTTTTAAAAAGGTCATGTTTTTATATTCTTCGGCATTAAAAGAAATAAAAACAAAAATAGAAATTTTGCAAGATGAATTAAAATTGTTTTCTGATTATGAGCCAATAGAATATATTTCTACTAGAATAAAAAAGCCAGAAAGCATAATAGAAAAAATGAAAAGGAAAGAATACGAATTAACATATGAAAATCTATTTGACAAAATAAATGATATTGCCGGAATAAGAATCGTATGTAATTTTAAAAGTGATGTTTATAGATTAGCGCAAATCATAGAAAATTTTCAAGAAATAAGAATAATAAATAAAAAAGATTTTATTAAGAAGCCTAAAAAAAATTGATATATGAGTTATCATCTGATTGCAGAAGTGCCAGTTAATTTTAGTACAGGAATAATATATGTAAAAGTAGAAATACAAATACGTACATTAGGAATGGAATTTTGGGCAAGTTTAGAACATAAGTTAAAATATAAAAATTCAAGTATTTCTAAAAATGAATCTAAAGATTTAATTAAGTATGCAAGAATAATAAACAATATTGATGATAATATGCTTACAATTTCTAACAAATTAGAAGAAAAAAACAATATAATGATTGAAGCTGCTAATAGTGATGATAATATGAAAAAATTTAAATTCAAATTTTAAAAAAATCTAGTTTAAAGCTAGATTTTTTGCACATTTATGTGTAATATGAATATAATGTAATGAGTAATTATAAAAGTTTACATAATTTTGGCAAAAACTATTGAAATATGAAGTAAATTCTGGTATAATATAGAATTAACTAGTATAGTAAATAGAAAAAGAAAGGAGAAATTATAATAATATGAAAAATCTAAGATATTTTAATAAATTTTATATTGATAAAGAAAAAGATATCGTAGTAGAATTATATAAAAATGAGATGGAAGATGAGCTTGAATATATTATAAGAACTCCAAACCATAAAAATGGAAATTTA
>CANEMG010000200.1 GCA_947428535.1 uncultured Clostridium sp.
ATGGTACACCCTTTCTTCTCCATCTTATTTTCCTCGCTTTCATCATAGTTAGTTTTTTGATATAGATGCATTATATAATGACGTTGGGGAAAATGCATTGGTGAAGACAGGGTGATACTTACATATTTTAGAAAAAATATTTGTTAGTTTTTTGATGAATTTTTCATTGACAAGTCATCTGGATTGTGATAAAACGCATCCATTATTTTTTCCTCATTTAAAAAACGCGTAGTGTTTTCTATTTGTTTAATAAAAGAATTTAAAAGCTCTTCGTAGACAAGCATTAGTGACGGTTCCAGATCTTTATTAAGGTTTTCGTCATTAAATAAATCCAGTAGATGTTCCAGAGCATCTTTAAAGTGCGTATATTCTTTGATCCCCTGCAATATGGGAGACTTTATAACATATTCATTTTCTTTGCAATAATTAATTATTTCCTTACATATTACAGATCTCGCGTTTTTGTACTGTTCCTTAGTCATTAATATGCCGTTTTCTGTAATGACAGGGATTAAATGCAGTAATATTTCAGTCGTTTTGTAATATATAAGATAATCTTGAGGTTCCGTGTCTTTTTTTTCCCATAAGTCCAGTAAATCTTTAAAAATCTTGAAATTTTCAAGCCAATCATTTTTTGCATAATGATCTTTAATTGTTTGGATAGTTCCACCAACAAAGAAACGGGACGTGCTATAAAGCTCTTCCATTAATTTATCCGGATCTTTAACATCATTGAATCTAAAATAAGACTTCTCATTATAATAGGAATAGATATTTTTTGCTTTTTCAGAAAAATGCAGTTTTTCTAGTAATTCTTTAAATTTTGAATTATAATTTCGAGCATTCTGTCCACCATACATCATAGAAAAATTTTCTAAAGTGGCGCAGCTTGCTTTTAACGTCCATACGATGTTTATTTCTTCTTGTTCTTTAAATTTCGTTAAATCGTCGGACAAGTTGGGTCCTACATATTCAGCAGAATCATTGAAACCTGATAATTGTTTAAGATGGACCCGTTTGAGCACTATTGAGCGATTAAATTTATGTATATCTTCATCTGATACTATATCTGTCGTATTTTCGTTCATCCATTTTATGAATACGTCAATCTCTTGATCGGATGCATCATCTTGACTAAAATCAATATCCAGTTTTAATAGCTCTTCTAACATAGGTCTAAATGTACTGTAAATAAATGATAACTCTTTTTTGTTTTGGTAAGCCATTAGTTTTAATCTCCTAATAAAATATATTTAATATATGAGGTAGGAAATGTACTACCTAATACATTATCTACCTTATATTAAAGGATAATTTCCAATTTTACAACTTATGTCAAAAAAAGAACCTTGCTTTATTATAAACAAGATTCTTTTTACTACAGAAATCAGCTATTAAATTCAGTGAAAAGAAATATGGATTTATTAAAAAATGTAGTAGTTTATATTTGTGATAATTTAGGCTGCCCAAAACAAAAAAAGCCACATTACGACTGCCAAAAGTGATAAGACAAATCCTGTAGTTGCCATCCCCGTTTTCTTTGTTTTATCCTGCCTGCCGAGTATACCAAAGATAATGCCTAGGATTTATGGCAGGAAAAAGACGCCAAAAGTCATTACGCTAATAATGCCTAGGATAAAAGACACAATTCCCATGCCGGACTGTTTCATGTTGTTTTTTTGTTCATTTAGCTGGCGTTGGGTTAACGGTTCTTCTGATTTGTTTGTAATGGTTTCCTGCTTAGCGCCGCATTCATCACAAAATATGGCTTGGTCCTCTAATTCTGCGCCGCATTTGATACATAGTTTGCTCATATATAAGTTTCCTCCTATTTGATCTTTGTCCCGCATTGGCTGCAAAATTTTTTATTTGCGTTTACATTGTTTCCGCATGTTGGACATTTCGTGCTTTCAGCCAAGTAGCTGCTCCGTCCATTTCCTACAGGTGTTCCGCACTGGCTGCAAAATTTTTTTCCTTTTAGGAGCAGCTTCCCACAATTTTTGCATGTTATTTGCACTTCTGTCTCAAATTCAAATGGTTCTTCAATAGTGCCAATCCGTTTATTTGCCGATGGGAAATCTGTTTGGTTATTTTCCTGTATATTTGGCGGCATAATATCATTTTCTGAATGAACTTGTTTATCTGGCAGCATGGTATTTGCGGTTATCTCAGGTTGTGTATTAGATGATATGGCTTTTGTTACAATGCTTACAAGTTTGTCTATAGTATTGCCCTGTCCTGATGGAGCGGCATTTTCATTGTGATCTGGATTGCTTGTATCATTTTGCTTAGAATTGATGAAAGCAGATAGCTCGTTCTCTATAGGAACAATATCTGTCCGGCAAATACCAGATACCAAGGAAGTCAATAGATCAGCATATTCCTGTTTGCTTTTATCTGGCAGGTAGGTTGGAGAGCCTAATGTCAGGACGGTTCCCTTTTCATTACACAGGACTGAAAAACCGTTGTTTTCTGGTTTTATAAGTGTAAGATCTGTTAGAGGCAGACGCTGGTCTTTTTTCTTATCATATTCAATTAACTTCCTTGTCGTAAGTACAGTTCCCTTTTGGCATCCGCCCAACAGCGTTTGGTCAATAAAAAGCAAGCCGATTCCATCTTCGGGAGTGAATGCAGGCGCTTTATTTTTTTTATTTCCAGCAAAATCATAGAAATGAACTTTGTTTTTCAATGGTTGGTATAAAGGCTGTTTTATGATTATTTCCTGAAAGCATTTCAGAAAAGTTTCCGGATTGGAAAGCTGTTGTATAATTTCCTGTTTGTACAGATAAGGTTTCCATAACTCGCTCAGCCGTTTGGGTATCTGTATGGTAAAAGCTTCTTTTTCAAGATATTCGATGCTGTTGATTTCTGCTTCATAGGAGGCGCGACAATTTTCATCAAGGAGATTGACAGCATCCCAATCGAATTGTTCGCATTGTGTATAAAATGTCTCTATATCTTTTTCGATATTTCTGGCAATTTCCCTTGTTTCGTATTCAATTCCTTCTACAGTTCTAAGTGCCTGGTCGATTTTCTGCCACTTTGCGTCAAAAATGGATAAGTAGGAATCTGCTGTAATGCCATACTCTGCGCATTTTTGAAGTACA
>CANEMG010000201.1 GCA_947428535.1 uncultured Clostridium sp.
ACTGCTTTTGCGTCTTCTCTAACAACTGGGTTAAATGTATTTTCTGTTTTCGTTGTTTTATTTTCCACTGTTTCTGTTACTTCATATTCTTCTACTTTATCTAAAACATGGTCTTGTAATTCATTAGACATTACCCAACCCAAATCGCTATTTTGGTCTACATCTAAATCAAGATTTTCATTTCCATTTGGATTTAACGAAATATGTATTGGTGCTGCATTTCCTGGCATAGTATATGTAATAATAACATCTAAATTATCTCCATTTTCTGTTCTATTTCCTGTAACTCCTACTGGTTGAACCATATCAGATGTATGATAATATGTTAAATCACCGTCTACTGTTATTGCATCACCTACTTGTAGTTCTTCAACATTAACTGGTACTGTTCTTGTTTCTTTATGTGTTACAGCTTTTTCTTCTGTCTTATCTGCCTCTGTTTTATTTTCTATTACAGCTGGCCCAACTGCAGATGTTGCAACTCCTAATGCTAACGCAACTTTTGTAAAGTTCTTTTTCACTTTATTCCAAACATTCTTACAGCTTTCTCTAAATTTATCCCATCTTGACACTTTTTTTAGAGCCTTATCATTAGATTCTGGCATTTCTTCTTTATTATTAAGTTCTGCCATTTTGTTTGGATTTATTGTTCCTGCTTTACCTATATTTTCTTCAAGTTTTTTATCTTCATTAATTGCTTTTGACTCTACTTCAGGCTTTTCTTCTTTTTCAGGTTCTTTTTGTTCTACTTCAGCCTTTTCTTCTTTTTCAGGTTCTTTTTGTTCTACTTCTCTTTTTGTTTCTTCTGTTTTTTCTTATTTCTTAATTTGAGCATTTTTAACATTAATTTTTACATCTTTATATTTTCCTAGTTGTTCATATAATTCGTCTATTTGTTTCTCTGTCTTTTCTATTTCTTCTTGCTTTTCTTCAGCTAATTCTGGCCAGTCATGGTTGTATGTTTCAAGTTGTAGTTTTTCCTGTTTCAAATTCGCTATTTCATCTTCAAACATTTCAATCTCTGCTAAAATTTCAGTAATCTCTGCTGCTGGACCTTCTACTTTTTCCAATTCAGCTTTTGTCTTTTCGTCTTCTTTCTCTTTTTCTTTCTTTAAATTTTCTAATTCTTTCTCTGTTTTTTCTATTTCTTCTTGCTTTTCTTCAGCTAATTCTGGTTGATTATAGCTATACACTTCAAGAGTTTTCTTTTCACTTTCTAGTTTTCCTAGTTCATTTTCAAACATCTCAATTTCTGCATTTTTACTAACTATAGAGTCTCTCATTTGCTCTACATTATTTAGAAATTGTTCCATTTTATTTTTTAACTCTTTTCTTTCTTCCATATATACCTCCCTTGCGTTATGTAACGCAACACTATCTTTTTTCATTATACCATTTTTTGCTAACTTCTACAATGCTTTTATGTAAATTTGTTGCATTTTTAATATAATTGTAATATTTTCGTAAAATTTGTAAAATAAAAAGCCAACACTATGTTGACCTTTTATTTTACTATTCAAACTCTATTAAGCTTCTATCCGCAAGCATTTGATATCTTTGTTTCTTATCTTTTATCTTCTTTCCTTCCAAAGGTGGCACAATTCCAAAATTCGCATTCATAGGCTGAAACTTTTCATTTGGTGTAGAAATATATCTTGCCAAAGCCCCAATAACAGTATTTTCTGAAAAGCAAAACTTTTTGGGACAGGCCAAAAAAGTTTCATTCGCAGACGTTTTGGGACAGGCCAAAAAAGTTTTAAATTGTTCTACTGCGTTTAAAGCTGCAACCATTCCAGAAGATATAGATTCAACATATCCTTCTACGCCTGTAATTTGGCCTGCAAAATAAATATTATTATTTGATTTTATGTATCATCTAACAATTTAGTTGAATTAATATAAGTATTTCTATGCATAACACCATATTTAACAAATTCTGCATTCTGCAATCCTGGTATCATACTAAATACTCTTTTTTGCTCGCCAAACTTCAAATTTGTCTGAAACCCTACTAAATTGTATATACTCGCTTGCTTATCGTCTTGCCTTAATTGGACTAACGCATATGGTCTTCTTCCTGTTCTAGGGTCATCAAACCCAACCGGTTTCAATGGACCAAATCTTAATGTATCAATTCCACGATTAGCCATTATCTCAATAGGCATACACCCTTCAAAAATTTCCTTTTTCTCAAAATCGTGAAGTGTCACAACTTCCGCTTCTACTAGTTCTTTCCAAAAAGCTTCATATTCTTCTTGGTTCATCGGCAAATTTATATAACTTTGCTCTTCGCTATTTGTGTTCGCTAGTCTCTCTTTCCACTCTTCAACAGTTTCATCTTTTTTCTTCTCTTGACTATATCTATCTCCATAAAAAGCTATATCAAAATCAATGCTATCTTTATTCACAATAGGTGCAGCCGCATCATAAAAATACAACTTATCCTCACCTGTAAGCTTTCCTATTTGTTCAGCAAAACCTTCAGACGTAAGTGGACCTGTTGCAATTATAACAATTCCGTTTTTCGCCATTTCTTCAATATCAGTCACTTCTTCATTTATAATTTCTATCAGCGGATTGCTTGTTAATGTTTGCGTAACTTGTCGTGCGAACTCATCTCTATCAACAGCTAGTGCTTGGCCTGCTGGCACACTTGTATTATCTGCAATTTTTATTAATAAAGAATCTAACTTTCTAAGTTCTTCTTTTAATAAGCCACACGCATTTGTCAACAAATTAGACTTAAACGAATTGCTACAAACAATCTCCGCTAAATCCTTGTTTGAATGCGCTGGCGAAAATTTGACTGGCTTCATCTCATATAATTTTACTTTAATTCCACGTCTTGCAATTTGGTACGCAGCCTCGCTTCCAGCCAAACCACCACCAATTACTGTAATATAATCTACCATTTTTTACTCCTTCAAAATTGCCACTAGGGACGGACCTTTTTGGCAATTTTTTGCCAACGGGGACACTACTTCTTAGCCTATTTTATTTTTTCAGCTTTTGAATTATACAACAAAAAAATGAACTAATTATGAACTTTTCTATTCATAATTAATTCATTTTTATTGATTTTTTAGTAC
>CANEMG010000202.1 GCA_947428535.1 uncultured Clostridium sp.
AAAGCCTTAAATCTAAATATATCTAATGTTAATATATATTTGTTTTTTTTAGTATTTAACAAATAGATACTTCCATTTTCTTTAAAATATGTTTCATTACCTAAATCAGTTACAGTATCCGTATAAGCCATTTTGAATAGTTTTTGATTCAAAATACTATTTTCCAAATTTACAATCTCCTCTAACTTATATATTTTAGTTTTTACTAAATTTTACTATCTATCCTGCTAAATTTGTATAATATGCATTATATAATTTATGATAATAACCATCTGAATTTTTCATAAGAGTATTATGATTTCCTTGCTCTATAATTTCTCCGTTACTTAAAACTATAATTTTGTCTACATTAACAATAGTTGATAATCTATGTGCTATAAATATTGATGTTTTTTCTTTAGAAATCTTATCTATTGATGTCTGTATCAATTCTTCTGTTTTTGTATCAATATTAGCTGTTGCTTCATCTAATATAAATATTGATGGATTATGTGCAAATATCCTTGCAAAAGCTAATAGCTGTTTTTGCCCTGCCGAAAAAGAACTACCTCTTTCATATGCTATTTCATCAATTCCATTTGGAAGTGAATTGATAAATTCTTCTACTGAGGATAATCGTATAGTTTCCATTATTGCCTCTTCAGATAGATTTTCATTTAATTCAATATTTTGTTTTATGCTTTTAGCAAATATAAAAGGATCTTGCAAAATTATTCCTATATTTTTTCTAAGAAAACGCAAATTTATATTTTTAATATTTATACCATCTAAAAGTATTTCACCTTTTTGAATTTCATAAAATCTATTTATTAAGTTTATAATAGTAGTTTTTCCAGAACCTGTTCTTCCAACTAATGCTATGCTCTGACCAGGTTCTATTGTAAAACTAACATATTTTAAAACCCAATTCTCTCCTTCGTATGCAAACCATACATTTTTAAATTCTATTTTTCCTTCTATTTTTTCAAGTTCAATACCACTTTCAAAATCTTCTAAATACTCTTTATGTTCTAAGATATCATATATTTTATTAACAGAAACAAAGGCTTCTTGTATTGTTTCTAGATTTTCAACAATTCTTTGAATCGGCTCAAATATTTGTTTTAAATATGTTATAAAAATATATATAACACCAACTTCTAAATTTATACCAAATAAATGATTTATAGAAGACCATATTATAAGTGATACTCCTAGATTTTCAATTATAAGCATTATTGCAATTAAAAGTGCTTCTGTAAAAGATGTCGGAATTCTTGATTTATAAAAATCATTACATAACTCTGAACATTCCTTTTCTTTTTCTCTTTGTCGATTAAAAATCTTTATTAACTTTACACCATATATAGACTCTGCTAAAAATATATTTAATTTTGTTTTAGCTCTCTTTGATATTTCTTGTATTCTAGCTGCTACTTTATTTATTATTATAGAAGTTATTACCACTAGTGGAACTAGTGAAAAACATATAATTCCTAATCTATAATCAAGAGACAATATCATAATAGCAAGTGCTAATATCATAAATATGTCTTTTATAAATGATGTAATAACATCTTTAAAAAAATTAGTAATATCTTCTACATCACTCGTAATTCTAACAAATAATGTACCTGATGGTGTTTTATCATGAAATGGAATATTGGCATGTTCTATATATTTATACAATTTATTTCTTAAAGAGTATATGACATTTTCTCCCATCATACTAGTAGTTGTTGTAACTATAAAATCTAATATATTTCCTAATACTACAATTCCTATATAAATACTTCCTAAAATCCCTATAGTCATAATTCCTTTTTGCCATAAGTTTTGACTTAAATAATCATCTATTACTATTTTTATTAAATAAGGTTTTATTACCTCTCCAATATTTATAATAATAGCTAAAAAAGATACTATAAATATAGCTTTCATCTGCGGTTTTAACATTTTATATATTCTTTGTAATGTTTTATTCTTCATTTGCTTTTCCTCTCTCATTTAATAGTTTAAGCTAAAAAACTAGGTTCTGCTTTTGTAGATTGTTGATTATAAAACTCATTATATATTCCATTATTTTGAATTAACTGATTATGTGTTCCTGTTTCCACGATATTTCCATTATCTAATACTATTATATTATCACTATATTTTACATCTGATACTTTATTTGAAATTATTATACAAGTTTTTCCCTCTGATAAATATTTTATATTTTCTATTAGCTTTTCTGAGGTTTTATTATCTAATGCAGAAAAAGTATCATCAAATACTAATATTCTACTATTTTTCAAAAATGCTCTAGATATTGCTACTCTCTGTTTTTGTCCTCCTGATAAATCTCCTCCTCTTTCTCCTATTACAGTATTTATACCTTTTGGCATTCTTTTAATATCATCATATACAATAGCTTTTTTTGTACTTTCATCTATTTCATCTTCTTTATAGTCATCTTTAAATAAACTTATATTCTCTTTCAAACTAGTTGAAAACAAGAAATTATCTTGCGTTATATAGCATATATTATCTCTTAATACTTCTATTGGTATTTCATTTATGTCTCTTCCATCTATCAATATTTTGCCATTCGGAACGCTATATAATCTAATAAGTAAATTCATAAGTGTTGTTTTTCCACTTCCTATTGTTCCTATAATTCCTACTGTCTCACCTTTTTTTATATCTAAATTTATATTTTGTAGTACTCCATCCATTGTTCCTGGATAATTAAATGTAAGATCTCTTATTGAAACATTTCCTTCTAATTTTTCTTCTACAAATGTATCTTTTGTATTTATTTTTTCTAAATCTAATTCATAAATTTTCTCTAACCTTCTATAAGAAATTTGTGCCCTTTTAAATCTTGCAATTAAAGGTGGAAGCCATGAAACTGGTCCAACAAATAATGTTATATATCCATTAAAAGTTACTAAATCTCCTACTGTTATTTTCCCATCTAACACTAATTTAGAACCATATAACAAAGAGATAGCAAAACAACTTCCAAAGCAAATATTTAAGCATAATTTTAATAAAGCAGAAAATACATCTACTGTATTATCGCTTTGAAAAACTCTTTTATTTT
>CANEMG010000203.1 GCA_947428535.1 uncultured Clostridium sp.
GGAAAAATAAAAATAAATAAAAAAAAAATAGAAAAACAAATAAACCAAAAAAAAAAAAAAGAAAACAAACCAAAAGAAAAAGAAAGAAACCCCACGCAATTTATTAAAAATATTAAAAAATAATGCACCATATTTAATAGCAATGAAAGTAAGTGACTTAGCTAATTATAATTATGAAGACTTTTTTGAAATAGAAAATTTGGAACCAATTTCAATACCAGAACCGATTAATGAACCTATAATAGGAGTAATAGATACATTATTTGATAAAAGAGTTTATTTTTCAGATTGGGTAGAGTTTATTGATAAAACAGATCCTAATATACCTATAGAGAATAGGGACTATGAACATGGAACAGAAGTAACATCAATTATAGTAGATGGACCACAAATTAATCCAGAAATGGATGATGGATGTGGGAGATTTAGAGTTAAACATTTTGGAGTAGCTAGAGCAACTCAAATGAGTTCATTTTCAATTTTAAAAGCGATAGAAGAAATTGTTTCAAAAAATAAAGATATACACGTGTGGAATTTGTCTTTAGGCTCTTCATTAGAAGTAAATCCTAACTTTATATCTCCAGAAGCTGCTTACTTGGATAAAATACAATATGAAAATAATGTAATATTTGTTATTGCAGGAACAAATAAAACAAGAGAAGATATAGAGAGAATAGGTTCACCAGCAGATTCAATAAATTCTTTAGTTGTTAATTCTGTTAATATGAGAGGGGAGCCAGCTACATATGCAAGAAAAGGTATAGTTTTATCTTTTTTTAACAAACCTGATATTAGCTACTATGGTGGAGATGAAGACAAGTATATGAGAGTATGTGGACCGACTGGTGAAGGTAGAGTTACAGGAACATCATTTGCAGCACCTTGGATTGCCAGAAAGATGGCATATTTGATTGAGATATTAGGATTTTCTAGAGAAGTTGCAAAAGCATTACTTATAGACTCTGCAACTGGATGGAATGAACAAAATTCAAATGAATTATCATGTCTGATTGGTTATGGAATTATACCTAAAAGAATTGAAGATATATTAAAGACATCTAATGACGAAATAAAATTTATTTTATCTGGCGAATCAGAAAAATATGATACATATAATTACAATATTCCTGTACCAATATATGGAGATAAACATCCATTTATTGCTAAAGCTACAATGTGCTATTTTCCTAATTGTTCTAGAAATCAGGGAGTAGATTATACTAACACAGAATTAGACATATATTTTGGGAGAATAGGAGAAAAAGGAATACAGTCTATAAATGAAAATACGCAATCAATAGATGGAGAACATTACTTGAGAGAAGAAAATGCGAGAAAATATTATAGAAAATGGGATAATGTAAAACATATTAGACAAGTGTATAAAGAGGGAATAAGACCAAAAAAAGCTTATGGAAACGGTATATGGGGAATTAGTATAAAAACTAAAGAAAGATTAGAAAAAAGAGATGGAGAAGGTATTAAATTTGGAGTTGTTGTAACTCTTAAAGAAATAAATGGAGTAAATAGAATAGATGAATTTATCAATCTGTGTTCACTGAGAGGATGGCTAGTGAATAAGGTAAATGTAGAAAATCAAATTGATATATATAATAAAGCAGAAGAAGAAATTGAATTTGAATAATATTAAAATTTGTGATAGGAGAAGAGAATGAACAAAATAGATAATGTAGAATTTTATAAAGATTTATATTTGTTTGAAATTGCTAGAAAAGAAAATTTAAATTCTAAAATATCAACTTATATAGGACTTTTAACAGTACTTGGAGGGATAGTCGTTTTTGAATTAGAGAATTTGTATCAAAATTTAAATGTTAATCCTATAATACAATTTGAACTTATAGTATTGATAATGATAATTTTAGGAATTAATATATATAACTTATATAAGGCTAATCATGGTAAAGAATATAGATATTTAGATAATTCTATAGAAGTAAAAAAAGCATTTGTTGAATTGGAAAAATATTATAAGCAATATTATGAATATTTTAAAAATGGAGAAGAAACAATAGATTCTTTAATAGAAAGAAAAAAGGAAGAAAAATTATTAGAAATGTATGTTCAATGTAGTGAAGAAAATGCTAGAGTAAATGATATTAGGAATGAAGAAACCATGAGATTTATAAACTTTTTTATAATTTCTTTAATTATAGTAGGTATTATAGGAATATATTGTATAACAGTAAAGAAGCCTATAGATATTAATATTTTATACTAGGAGGTGAATTATTATGTCAGATAGTGATACAAAAAAAGAAGTGGATAAAGTTAATCCACCACCAGAACCACAATTACCAACTAAGACTTTATGCGAAAGTTTTTCAAAGAAAAACTCTAAAAATACAGAGAAAAGATAGTTAAAAATATAGCTATTATTAAAGATAATTGAATAGTACAAAATTTAACTAATAAATACAAAATAATTACAATATTTAAAGTGCAATTTCTACACATTAAAGTGCGAAAATTGCACTTTAAATATTGATATTATATTTTACAACTGATATAATATATATGTAGGAGGTATTTCTAATGAATAAGAAAAAGGATTGGAATTTAGAATTATCTGAATATATAAAACAAGGCGAACCAAATCGAGTAGAAAAGACTAAAACATGGGAAACAGCAATTGGTCTACAAGACGTTGATGGATTAAAACCTTCAAAATACTTAATAAAAACTGCTAAAGAACATATTGAAGGAACAATAGATATTGAAGAAGTAAAAACAAGAATAGATGAATATTATGAGGTTCAAGGTAGTAGAAAAGACTTTGAAAAAGAGAATGAAGAGGCAGATAAAGTTGCAGTAAGAATAACAGAAATATTAAGTGAAAAAGCATTTAATTTTTCGCCAACAGAACTATTAAATATTCATAAAAGGTTATTTAAAGATATATTTGATGGAGCAGGAGTTTATAGAAATTATAACTTTACGAAAAAAGAATGGGTATTAAATGGTGATACAGTAATATATGCACCATTTGATACAATAAAAGAAACATTAGAATATGATTTTGACCAAGAGAAAACCTTTTC
>CANEMG010000204.1 GCA_947428535.1 uncultured Clostridium sp.
AACACCTCCTGGTAGTCAAGAATTAGCTAATCGTTTTGCTGAAATTTCTGGTTATACAGCAGAGCAAGTTCCTAAAAATTCAAGCTTTGCAGGATATAAAGACTGGTTTATTCTTTATTATAACAGACCTGGATTTACCATTGAAGTTGGTCTTGGTGAGAACCCTATTCCTGTTTCTCAATTTGCTGGAATTTATAGAGAAAATTTAGGTATTTTAGTTACTGGAATGATGCAATAGAAACTTTTAAGTTTTTATATAAAACTTAATTGCATAAAAAATGTGAAACAAATTAGTTGACATTTCTAAAATGTTTCACATTTTTTATATTCATATTCTAAACAATCTTAATATGTAAGTACTTTCCTTCTGGAATTGTACCTCTAGAAATATTTACATTTTCATAAGTACAATCTGTTAAATTCTTTTGTTTCATTTTCTCTATACATTTAAAAAAGTTTCCATTTTTAAACTGCTCTACAAAACAATTTTCATGCTTATATGGTAAAAAAGTAATCATATATTTTTTTAATTCATCTTTACCTTCCATACTTCCTATTAGTTCAAATAATTCATAATAAATTTTTATTGATACTTCAATATCTTTTAAGCTCTTCATTAAAGGACCAGTATATCTCATATATCTAATATTGTACATATCTTCAATAAATTGATTTAAATCAATATTATTTTTTTCTAAAATATTATCAAAAATACTTGCTAAATTTTGAATTTTAGGCTCTCCAGACATATCGCAAATTCTTTCTATAGCAACATTTCTTTTGTTTCTAAGCACTTCTTTTCCATTATTTATTTCTTCAAAAAATAAATAACATTTCTTTATTCTATTATATTTTTCTGCATCCATCAAACTTTCATCTACTGCAATCACATCTGCAAAACTCATAATCCACAAAATCTTTGGAATATATGATTTTATATTGCTACGTTCTGGTATATTTTTTAATAAATCTCTATAAGAATCTTCTACGTAAGCATCACTGCACTCAGAAGATAAAGCTGTAATTAATGTATGATATTTTATTAGAGTTTCTAATATTTTTATAAAATCTTCTATACATATTAATACATTTATTTTGTCTAATTGGATTTGGTTTAAATCTAACTGTTCTAATACTGCTTTTACATACTTACTACCTAATTTATCATGATATGCAACATCTTCTATAACTCCTATATCATGAATAAATGTAAAAATCTTTAGTAAAAATTTAGCATCTGTGCTTAAAGTTTTATATGCTTTGTGAAGTTCATCTACTTCCTTTATAACTTCCTTATTTCCATTAAAATTTATTATTTCTTTATTATTTACAATATTATCATTTACTATTTGATAAACATATAATGTATGAGCCATCCAGCCATTTATCTTATAAGCGTTTGTTCCACCACGAATAACTTTATTTTGCTCTTTTAATATATTACTCATTTTGTCAATATAATTTTCTTTTCCATCATACTTACTGTATAACATCCATAAATATTTAGCAGAATCTTTATCTAATAATAAATTTATAAAATTACTTTTTAATATTCTCTCATTAACTTTTATATTTTTAAGCATATTGTTTAAAAATTCTTGTTCTGATTTTCTTAGTTTCTCTTTATTGCTTTCTATTTCTTCCTTTTTTAATTTTAAAGCAAATTCTTTATACTTTTTATCATAATCATAATTTAGATTCTCTTCTGTTATATTCTCTATACCATAAATATTCATTCTTCATCTCCATAATTAGTTTTTTCAATTTTACCATATACTAAATAAAATATCCAATTTGAGAAATCTTTAATATTATAAGATGTTTAAAGAGGTTTAGTGCAATATAAAAAGCACCCACCAAGTGGCGAGTACTTCCGCGTTATTCATCTTTCTTTATTGGCTTACCGAGCCTCATCTAGCTTCGCAAAAATCATTTTAATGCCTGCCACAATTATGTTGAAAATTGCAATAAAACCTATAAGTATTACAAAATCCATTACTATTTCTAGTACTATTGGAAGCTCTCTTGCCCATTCCAAACATGTTAATACGCAATATGTTTCTATGATACTTAGGGCCACTACTAAAATTATCCTCATTTTGTTCTCCTCCTATTGTCACGCACAATTGTACGTATTAAAAACATTTTATATAGTTACCTTACATTATAATTATATCATTTTTTAGTTGAAAAATCAAACTTATATAAGTAAAAGCTTAGCCCTATTTAATCTCTTCATCCATCCACTCGAAAATTTCTTTATTCCCATCTGCTATATCATACATTGTAATAGCTGGAACTTCATATTTATGTATTAACTTTATTTCTTTTTCTATTTCTGTATATAACGATTTCTTGCTTCCCATAGTAAGAAAGTACTCATATTCTCTTACTATTTCACCTTTCCAATAATATGAACTAAATCTTTTACTTTCTTGCACATAACTTACTAGTCTTTTTTCTAATAATTTTTCTGTAATTTCTTTTGCATTTTCTTTATCATTACAAGAAGTAGTAATTATACAATATTTGTTTTCCATAAAATATCTCCTATACTATATCATTTTTTCTATTTTCTCAATAATCTTATGCATATACTTAAAATTTGAAAATGCAAGCTCATTAGAATTCTTCAATAAATCTTTAAGTTCTAATATATGAAGATATTTCAAATCACTTACCTCTTCTTTTTTCATTTTAAATTCAGATATTTTTTTACTTGTTTTTATTAAATATATATAAGAAAAAGTATTATGATATTTCTCCTCATAAAATTCTTCTGTTAGTTCAGTTCCTAATGCAATTATATCTTTAGAAGTAACTGTTAATCCTATTTCTTCGCCTACTTCTCTTATAATTGCTTCTTCTGGATCCTCTCCTTTAGAAACATGTCCTTAACAAACTTCCCATAAATTAGGTTTTATCTTTTTATTTGGAGATCTTTTTTGTAATAAAACTTCACCATGTTCATTTACTATAAAGCCTATAACCTCTCTATAGTAAAATCCTTTTGAATGAAATTCATCTTTTGGTAAAACTCTTCCTGTACAATTATTATT
>CANEMG010000205.1 GCA_947428535.1 uncultured Clostridium sp.
ATATAATTAGCCTATTAAAAGGTACCTACATTTAATATTATGAAAAAATAGCTGGTAAAAAAGCAAGGAAATTGACGCAATATATGGAGAAAAATAATGTCAGTAGGATTATACAAATATGATGGTGATTTTTATGATAGGAATTCGGAATTGGTTTTAAGTGAGAATATTGCATCTGAGCATTTTTATAATAAGTATTGGGAAAAGGCTATTAATGAACTTAATGTTAAATATATTCAAGATGGTGCTGAAATTAATTTTGCAATGAAAGATACAGTGTTAAAAGAATTGGAAATGTTACTGGAATGGGCAATGAAAAATGTAGAGGGAAAAGATTTGCAATATATGAAAGATAGAATAGAAAATTTACAAAAAGTAATTCCTACAGCATTTGATGATGAAAATACTATATTGTATATTTTTTGATTATGATGGAGTTTATAAAATGGCAGAGATAAAAAAATATAATGTTAAAGATGGTGAAGTACTTACGTGCTCTCTTGGAAGTCAGAATAGTATATTACATGTGCCAGTTTCTCACGGAAGCAGTGTTCATGGAAAAAATGAAGCGACAATAAATGATTGCCGTCCAGGAGTAAATATTTTACCTTTTGGATTGTGCAAGCGAGAGAGTCCTCCTGTGCCGTGTATGGAAAGGAAATTAGATTTACACCAAGTTCTGTGGAAATTATTTGTGAGGATCAGAAAACGGGTAAAAAACAGGCGCAAATAACTTTACATGAAGACAATGGTATTGAAATATACAGTAATGGAGAAATTACTTTTGCCAGTGGAGAGGGAATAACTATAGATGCAGGAGAAGAACTGGAGATAGCAGCATCTAAACAAATTCGGCTGCGCTGTAAAAAAGGACGAATTCAAATGGATGATATGCTTGAAATTGCCGGATCGGATGTTCGGATGAACTAAAAAGGAGCAGGATGAATAACTATTTTGTCATGACTTTAGACAATCGGGCATTAAAGGATAAGAAAATACAACTTGAAGACAGACGTTTTCTTAAAGAAGAACCATTTGTAAGTTATTTAAACTTTGATAAAGGGGAGAAACTGCCTGATTTTATCCAGGGAAAATGCGAAAATCAAACATTTTTTTGCATATCTCAGGCAATGAAAGATATATTTGATGCATATGTTAGTTTTCAGAAGGAAATCCCAGTATTTTTTACTGATTCTCAATTTCGAAACCAAAATGTATATTGGATTATTGATTTAATAGAAAAAGATTGTCTTATACAGGATTTTTATGCAGATCGATTTCATCTTACTTTCAGTTATTCGCCAGAAGATGGACAATATTTATGGAAAACTAAAAATATACGAACAGTATATGTGATCGTTTCTTTGGAACTGGCAGAAAATCTGCTTCGGCTGCAAATGTATGGTTTATGTTTTTCACCTGTTTTGAATCGCACATAAAATGGAGGAAAGGCAGATGTTCCTGGAATATTTTAGATTAGAACTTCCGATTTCAATGCAAACAATTACAGAATTTTTTTATTCTCAACAGGCAGGAGAACATATTTGGTTAAAAATTTCGGGAGTTATGGCGGAAAATGATATTCCAACATTATTAGAAACAAAAAGGAATAGTACAATTAAAATTTTTGTCAGTCAAAACGAAAAAGAAAAATTATTTTTCTCAGGTGTCTTATACTCCATTGCTTTAGAAGGAAAAGAAGAAGGAAAAGTAATCTTAAAGGCAGTCAGTTATTCTTTTCTTTTAGATATAAAACGAAGACGACGAAGTTTTCAACGCAATAACATGTATTACAGCGATTTGTTAAAGGAAATATTTTTACCCTATCATGGAGATTTTATGATACTGGATAAAAAAGGAGAAAAGAAAACGGTAAAAGTTCCTATTGTGCAATATGAAGAAACCGATTGGCAGCTAATCAACCGTTTAGCTTCTTGCTATGGCAGTTTGGTTTTTCCTGCTGCTATAGGAGAACATCCGCAGCTTTATTTGGGAATCAGTGAAAATGGAAAGAAAATTGACGAAGAGGGTGTATGGCAACTAATAGAAGCTTTAAGAAAGCAGAAGAATTGGATAAAATAGAAATATTATAACATATGATAGATGTCAAAAATAACAGAAATATTAAATTTGGAGAAATGATAAATGGAAGCGATGATAACATTAAATTGCGAAAAATATTCGGATAATATAATAGATGTTTTGAAATTATTTCAAGATATTGGTTGGGATATATATGACACACAGGGTATGGTATTTTGAAAATATTGTATATAAATTATTAAATAAAAATGTAAGATTATTGTCCTATGAAGTAGAAGAGTTTGAAGATTAATAAGATTAAAAAGTGTTATATTATAAGCAAATTAATAATTGTTAAAAAAACGATAAATATTAGTTTGGAAAGAAAAATGAGTAGAGAATTTAGAATTATCAATAATAAAATAGAAATAAATGATTCTAGTGTAGAATTTATGTATCTTATAAAAAGCGCAAAAGCCGTAGATGACAGGATTATAGTTTTATTGGAAATACCTTATGATATTGATGAGGCAGACAATCTATATTGTTTAAGTAAAAATGGTACTATTATTTGACAATCACAACATTTACATGAATTGTATCCTACGGAAAGAATATTACCATACGAGCAAATAATAATTAATGATAGAGAAATTATTGCAAGCGATTTTTATGGAAGACGATATTTTATAAATTTTGAAAATGGTTTTATTATAAAGAGGGAAATAAGTAAATGAGAATATTTTTATACTAATTATAAGATGGGGAAAAGATATAGTCATTGGTATTGAACACAAAATCAAAATGATTTTATACTAAACAAAATAATTGGTTACCTATAACTAATATGTTTCTATAGGGAGAAAATAATGGAAACGATATTAAGAGAAGTAATGTTAAACAAAATTGAGTTTAACCAAGAAGAAAATTCTATATGCTTTGAATTTTATGATACTTTGACAGGAGATGATATTGGTAAAGTGGTTTGTAAAAATATATTTAAAGTAGATATGAATGCAGGATTTTTACGG
>CANEMG010000206.1 GCA_947428535.1 uncultured Clostridium sp.
ATTTATTTGGATGATTAAAGAATAAAAGTAAATAAAATTAAACTAAGAAAGTAACCCATGAAGATTCAAGGGTTACTATTTTTTTTGTTTGCTATTAAAGAGAATATTGTAAAATCAATTATTTTCAAAAAACACTTGAAAAATCATTAAAATTGATATAGAATAATTTTGGTCAAATAGACTAAAATATATGAAGAGATACTAAATAAACGAGTAAGTAAAAAAGTTAGTATCAGAATTGGAGGAATTTATATTATGTCAGTAAAAGTAGCTATAAACGGTTTTGGACGTATTGGACGTCTAGCATTTAGACAAATGTTTGGAGCAGAAGGATATGAAATTGTTGCAATCAACGATTTAACAAGTCCTGATATGTTAGCACATTTATTAAAATATGATTCAGCACAAAAAAGATATGAAAAAGCAGATACAGTAGTAGCAGGAGAAGACTCTATTACAGTAGATGGAAAAACAATAAAAATATATGCAGAAAAAGATGCAGCAGATTTACCATGGGGACAAATAGGAGTTGATGTTGTATTAGAATGTACAGGATTCTATACAACAAAAGAAAAAGCTTCAGCACATATTCAAGCAGGAGCAAAAAAAGTTGTTATTTCAGCACCAGCAGGAAAAGATTTACCAACAGTAGTATTTGGAGTAAATGAAAATATACTAACTCCTGAAGATAAAATAATATCAGCAGCATCTTGTACAACAAACTGTTTAGCACCTATGGCAAAAGCATTAAATGATTATGCACCAATACAATCAGGAATAATGACAACAGTTCATGCGTATACAGGAGACCAAATGTTACTTGATGGACCACACAGAAAAGCAGATTTAAGAAGAGCTAGAGCAGCAGCAGTTAATATTGTTCCAAATTCAACAGGAGCTGCTAAAGCAATAGGATTAGTTATACCAGAATTAAATGGAAAACTAATAGGATCAGCACAAAGAGTTCCAGTTCCAACAGGATCTTCAACAATATTAATAGCAACAGTAAAAGGAAATGATATAACACCAGAATCAATAAATGCAGCTATGAAATCACAAGAAAGTGTATCATTTGGATATACAGAAGAACCATTAGTATCATCAGATATAATAGGAATTACAAACGGATCATTATTTGATGCAACACAAACAATGGTTGCAAAAGTAGATGAAGGATTATATCAAGTACAAGTAGTATCTTGGTATGATAATGAGAATTCATACACTAGCCAAATGGTTAGAACAATAAAATATTTTGCAGAATTAAATTAATTAAAAATATAATTAAAGAGCTAGTGGTGGAGGTCGGACCTTTATTACTAGCTTTTAATTTATCCAAATGACCAATTAGGGATGCGTGTTTTTGGACATTTTTGTCCAAAAAATAACGTATGTTGCTGAAACTGTTTTTATAGTATCAGTATTAGTTTAAAAGAAAAGAAGAAAGGAAGAGCAAAATGAATAAGAAAACAGTGAGAGATATAGATGTAAAAGGAAAAAAAGTATTAGTTAGATGTGATTTTAATGTACCATATAATGAAAATAGAGTAATTACAGATAACAGAAGAATAGTAGCAGCTTTACCTACTATAAAATATTTATTAGAAAATGATTGTAAAGTAATATTATGTTCACATTTAGGAAGACCAAAAGGAGAAGTAAAACCAGAGTTTTCTTTAAATATAGTAGCAGATGAGCTTTCAAAATTATTAGGAAAAGAAGTTAAACTTGCAAAAGATGTTGTAGGAGAAGATGCTAAAAATTTAGCTTCAAATTTACAATCAGGTGAAGTAATGCTTCTTGAAAATGTTAGATATGAAGCTGGAGAAGAAAAAAATGATGAAGAATTATCAAAAGCATTTGCTTCACTTGCAGAAATATATGTAAATGATGCATTTGGAACAGCTCATAGAGCACATAGTTCAACAACTGGTGTAGCAAATTATTTACCAGCAGTATCTGGATTTTTAATTGAAAAAGAATTAAATTTTTTAGGAACAGCTTTAGAAAATCCAGAAAGACCATTTGTTGCAATTTTAGGAGGAAAAAAAGTTTCAGATAAAATAGGAGTTATAGATAGCCTATTAGAAAAAGTAGATGTTTTAATGATAGGTGGAGCAATGGCTTACACATTCTTTAAATCAATGGGATATGATGTTGGAAATTCAATTTGCGAATTAGATAAATTAGATTTAGCAAGAGAAGTTTTAGAAAAAGCTAAAACAAAAGGTGTTAAATTCATGTTACCAGTAGATACAAAAGTTGGTAAAGATTTTGACCCAAATACAGAAAGCAAAACTGTTAAATATACAGAAATTCCTGATGGATGGGAAGGATTTGATATTGGACAAGAAACAATAGATATGTATTCAAAAGAATTACAAAATGCGAAAACTGTTGTATGGAATGGACCACTTGGATTGTTTGAATTTGATCAATTTGCAGTTGGAACAAATAGTATAGCAAAAGTTTTAGCTGATGTTGATGCAGTTAAAATTATAGGTGGTGGAGATTCAGCAGCAGCTGTTGAAAAAGCAGGATTAGCTGAAAAATTTACACATATTTCAACTGGTGGAGGAGCATCATTAGAATTTTTAGAAGGAAAAAAATTACCAGGAATAGAAGCTCTACAAAATATTGATTAAGAAACCCATTTGCATTTTCTTAATGTAATATTACTACTATACAAAGGACTATATATTAAGATAATAAGATGGAGAAATAAAAATGCCAGAGATGTTAGATATATTTACAGAACAAGGAGAAAAAATAGGAAGAGTTTCAAAAAAAGAATATTATACTTATAAAAGGAGATAATCTTCCTTGGATAAACGGTGCAATTTGTTATGTAATAAATGATGCAAACAAAAAAATAATACTTCAAAAAAGAGGAGAATGCCAATCTGAATCAGGAAAAATCGAGTGTTGTTCTGGACACATACAATCAGGAGAATTACCATTTCAATGTATGGTTCGTGAATTATGAGAACAATTATCAATTCCAGAAAATTATGCTACAAATATACATTTTTTAGGAAA
>CANEMG010000207.1 GCA_947428535.1 uncultured Clostridium sp.
AGCATATCAACTGATATTCCAAAAATCAAACAACATTCTGAAACATCTTTAATAGAAGCAACAGATAATTTCATTGTTAGTTCAAAAAGTTTAAGCAAATTCTACATGATGAGAAAAAAAATTAAATTAGCTTTTTATAAGCTTATGGCTTTACCAAAAATTATATTAGGAAGTAATGAAAATTAAATGACAAAATTAGAAGAGCATTTTTCTCTTCTAATTTTTTTATTATTAAAGTTTATAGTTTTATTTGCACTTTACATAAAATCGCGGTATAATATCACTATAAGGAGCTTTATTTGAATGCTCTCGAAACCAAAAACTTTCGAGGACTGAATTGCCCTCGAAACCAAAAACTTTCGAGGGCAATTCAGTCCTCGAAAAATAACTATTATGGAGGAAAAAATATAACACCTGAACATGATATCACAAAAAATTTATCAGCAGCAAAAACCATTTCTGCTGTAGCAAATTTCATTAAATATTTGCAATCGTTAAATTTCGTAGAGAAAGTAGAAGTGGATTTAATGTCCAAAGCTGATTATGATTGTATAGTTTTAACGATTGAAACTATTTCTGAAAATCGGTTGTCTTTTGCAGAAAATGCTTTAAAAGATTTGATGACTACTAAAGGAATATATTACAATTGTATTTATACTTTATCAAATAAAGCAGTATACTATTTTTATGTAGAAAAAGAAGTAAAGGATAAGCATAAAACTCAAAGGTATGGTTATGTTTTTTTACATAATGATACTCCTTTGGCAGACTGCAAATCATCGGCATTCAGTACTTTTTCAGTCATATCCGATTGGGCTCAAGAGTTGCAGACCTTAAATTTCTCAAAAATGATAGTTTCACATTTTAAAAGTGAAATAGTAAATGAGAAAATTTATGATTATTTGGTCTTGACTATAAGAACTAATTCTGAAAACATTTCTGAGTTTTCAGAAAGAATTTTAAATGAAAAAATTAACAATGCTGCAGCAAGAATATACTGCGCTAAGCGTGTTTATTGTGAACCAGATACAATCTTATATTACTTTGCTGTATCAAGATAGGACAGGTCATAATTTAAGCTTAAAAGAAGTCTCTTACAGGATAAACCTCTCTGTAAGAGACCTCTTTTTTTTCACACTTTTAAAAAATTCCCTCTATCTCGCCATTTTCATCTATTCTAATTTTTTCTGCTGAAGGAACTTCTGGAAGTCCTGGCATAGTAAATATTTTTCCTGTCTTTACTACCACAAACTCTGCTCCATTTTTCACAACTACTTCTTTAATATGTATATTAAATGGTTTATCACATAATAAATTTTTAGCATCATCTGAAAATGAATATTGTGTTTTAGCTATACATACAGGGTAATTTCCACATCCATTTTTCTCTATTCTTTCTATTTCTTCAAGAGCTTTTTCAGAATATTCTATTCCTTCCGCTCCATAAACTTCCTTTGAAACTTTTTCAATTTTAGTTTTTATATTATCATTATCATCATAAACGAAGTTTATTTTGTTATCTTTCTCTGCTAATTTTACAACTTTTTCTGCTAAATCAATTGCACCTTGTCCACCTTTTGCCCACACTTCTGTTAAACTTAAATCAATTCCTATTTCCTCTAATTTCTCTTGTAAAAATTTTATTTCTTTTTCAGAATCATCTTTATATCTATTTATTGCAACAATAGGCGTTAAACCATATTTATTTTTAATATTATCTATATGTCTTTTTAAATTTTCAATTCCTATTTCTAGAGCTTTAATATTCTCATTTGAACATTCACTTTGTTTCGCTCCTCCATGGTATTTTAAAGCTTTTAATGTTGCAACACATACACAGACTGCTGGATTTAACTCTGCTTTTCTACATTTTATATTTACAAATTTCTCTGCTCCTAAATCTGCTCCAAAACCTGCTTCTGTAATAACATAATCTCCTAATTTTAATGCCAATTTAGTTGCAATTATACTATTACATCCATGTGCAATATTAGCAAAAGGTCCACCATGAACAATGGCTAAATTATGTTCTAATGTTTGTACAATATTTGGATTTATTGCATCTTTTAATAAAACTGTTAATGCTCCTTCTACTTTTAAGTCTTTAGCAAATATTGGTTCATCTATTTCATTATATCCAACTATTATGTTTCCAAGTCTTCTTTCTAAATCTTTTATATCTTTTGATAAACAAAAAATTGCCATAATTTCAGATGCAACAGAAATATCAAATCCATCTTCTCTTTTTTGCATTCTTTTTTCTTTTGAAAGACCTATTTCTATTTCTCTTAATGATCTGTCATTTAAATCTAAACATCTTTTCCAAATAACTTTTTTAAAACCTAATTTATTTCCATAATAAAGATGATTGTCTATCATTGCAGCTAATAAATTATTAGCTGATGTTATAGCATGAATATCTCCTGTAAAATGCAAGTTTATATCTTCCATTGGTGCAACTTGAGCATATCCTCCACCTGTTGCTCCTCCTTTTATTCCAAAAACTGGACCTAGTGATGGTTCTCTTAAAGCCAATACTGATTTTTTCCCAATAACATTTAAAGCATCTGATAAACCAATTGCAACTGTTGTTTTTCCTTCTCCAAGTGGAGTAGGATTTATTGCTGTTACTAAAACTAGTTTACCATCTTTATTATTTTTTACCTTTTGTATAAAATCATCTGAAATTTTAGCTTTGTATTTACCATATACTTCAAGATATTCTTCGTGTATTCCATACTTCTCAGCAATTTTTGTGATTTTTTCTAAATTCACACTTCTAGCTATTTCGATATCTGTCATCATAACCACCTACCTTTTATTTAATTATATAGAATCTGTCCACATTTTTTTGATATATTAAGATTATATTATAATACCTGCAAATATTCCAACTAATGCTCCAACAAATACTTGTACTGGTGTGTGCCCTAAAGCTTCTATTAATTTTTCTTGAACTTCTCCTGTTTTAAGTCCTGGATTCTCTAATATTTTATTTAGTATTCTTGCTTGTTTTCCAGCAGCTCTTCTTATAC
>CANEMG010000208.1 GCA_947428535.1 uncultured Clostridium sp.
GAAGATGAAACAAAAGAAGAATATCAAATTAGATGTAAAAGATTGAGACAAGAGGCACTTCAAGCAGAAGAAATAGATATAGAATATAAATTAGATAATATTTGGAAAAGCAATAAAATAACAATTTTAGATAAGTTTGCTGTAAAACACTATGCTAATATATATGAAGTAAAGGCAAGCAAAAGAAATTATGAAGAAATAGCTAAAAGTAATCAAAACAAAAATTTTTATATTGACATTATTCAAAAAGTTAAAAGTAAATTAGAAACTAGTACATATACAGATGAGGATGATGATGGCGAAGAAACAGAAAATAGTGGAGTATATGAGATAGAAGAAGGCGAGGAAAAGTTCTCAGAAATTGCTTGGAAAAAGGAAGAAAAATTAAGAAAAAAAGAAGAAAAATTAAGAAAAAAAGAAGAAAGATTAAGGAAAAAAGAAGAGCGTAAGGAAAAATTAAGAGAAAAACTTAGTGAACAAAAAGAACTAATGTTAGAAAAAAAGGAAGAATTAGCTCAAAAAAAACAGGAAAAAAATAAGAAACAAGAAGAATTAAAAAAACAAAAGGAAGAGGAAAAAGAAAGGCAAAGAGAAGAAGCAAGAATAGAAGAACAATTGCTAGGAGATAATTTGTATCCAAAAACTAAAAATAATAGAAGTTTGCAATAAACTAAAAAGTGACACTTATATTGTGTCACTTTTTTATATTATATACAGGCAAACTAAACATAAAAAAACTAATAAAAATCTTGAAATTGTTGCAATATATTTATATAATAGTATAAATATTGAAGAGTTAAAAATTCTGGAGGAATTTTAAATGGATAATAAAGAAAAAGAAATAAATTCATATTTAAAAAATAGATATGCATACATAAAAGCTTATGAAAAAGCAAATGTATATTTATCATCAGAAGGAAAAGAAACAATACCTTTAAAAAATATAGATCCTAAAAATGTAAAATATAAAGGAATAGATGGAATACAAAAAGAGAGTGGACTAATATTTGAAAAATCACATTTTGAAATAAAATTACCAAATGGAGAGACCACAATTTTAACAGTAGATAAAGATGGAAATGATATGTCTTGTAATTTTATAGATGAAAATGGAAAATCTAAAAAATTTTTGCTAACACCAAGAATGCAAAAAGAAATAATATCAAAATCGGTTAATGGAAAAATTCAAGGGAATATAGATTCAAAAACAATTAAAGAATCTTTATTTCCAGAAACACAAGAAGATATGGAAAAAGAGATAGAAAAAGACACTTTAATTCCAAAAGAGGCAGAAGAAACAATTAAAAAAATAAAAAAGAAAAATCCAAATTCAGATGTAAAAAAAGTTGCAGAAAAAGATAAAGATGAAAGCAAAGAAAATGAAGTAAGTGAAGAGAAAGATGAAGAAATAGATCTTCCAGAATCTGTAAAAGACAAAGTACAGGAAGTAAAAGATAGGGATGGTTCAAAACTAAAACATGTATTAATAGCAAAAAATCCTGCAAGTATATCAGATCAGTTAACAGATAATGTAGGATTAAAAGAAAATGGTGAGCCAGTATATTGTTTAGCTTTTAGAAATGGGGCGGTTTCTACAAATGATAGAGTAGTATTTATTCAAGGATCAAAAGTAATAGATGAAAGAAAATTTGATGAAGATGCAACTGAATTTATGGATAATTATAGAAACACATCTGTTGTGCATAATGTAGAAGATTTAGATTCAAAAATCTATTATACAGATTTAGATGGACATACAATAGTTGCTGATATGAGAAGCGAACCAAGAGACTTGAAACCAAATCAAAAAGATGAGTTAGCAGATATATTAGATGAATTAGATAATGAAGAAGAAGCAATAAGAAGTTCTAATATGTCACTTGAAGATAAAATTGAAGCAACCCAAAGAGTTAATGAAAAAAGAGTAAAGGCTTTTGATAAATATGGACTAGCAGTATCAGAAATTAGATCTGAAATTAGAGCAGATGAAGAAATAGGTGATGGTATTCAAGATGATATAGAAGAAGATAAAGAAGAACTAGAGGAATTACAGGAAGAAGAACTAGAAGAAGAGTTAGAAGAAGATACACCAGATAATATAGATGATGAATATGACCCAAGAGATCCAAATTATAATAGAGGTTTAGATCGTGGAGAAAGAAAAAAATACTAAAAATCTAAAGGAGAAGAAAATGGAAAGAAAAAATATACTTATAGGTGGAGCTTGGCCATATGCTAATAGTTCATTACACCTAGGACATATTGCAGGATTAATTTCAGGAGATTTTCTTGCAAGATACCATAGATTAAAAGGGGACAATGTTTTATATGTATCAGGTTCAGACTGTCATGGAACACCAATTACAGAAAGAGCAAAAAAAGAGAAAAAAGAGCCAAAAGAAATAGCTGGAATGTATGATGAAGAATTTTGTAGAATGTTTAATGGATATCAATTTTCATATGATTTATATTCAAGAACATTTGATGAATATCATAAAGAAAAAGTAAAAGAGCTATTTAAAAAATTATATGATAATGGATATATATATGAAAAAATAGAACCACAGGCATATTGTGAAAAATGTAATAAATTTTTATCAGATAGAGAAATAATTCTTACTTGCCCAGAGTGTGGATTAGAGACAAAAGGAGATCAGTGCGATAATTGTTTACACGTTCCAACAGGAGAAGAATTAAAACAAGGAAATTGTATAGAATGTGGAGAGAAAATTTCAGAAAAAGATAATAAAGTTTTATATTTAGCACTTTCAAAATTTCAAAAGCAAATTGAAGAACATACAGAAAAAGTTAAAAATAATTGGAGAATAAATGCTCAAAACGAAACAATAAAATATCTAAAACAAGGGCTATTAGATAGAGCAGTAACAAGAGATTTAACATGGGGAGTAGATATACCAGTTTCAGGATATGAAGATAAAAAAATGTATGTATGGATAGATGCAGTACTGGGATATTTAACAGATACAATGAAACTTTGCGAAGAAAGAACAGATTGTACTTGGGAAGATTTTTGG
>CANEMG010000209.1 GCA_947428535.1 uncultured Clostridium sp.
CATCTACCAGGCGGGAAAAGTAAAGGGTCTGCTGATAGGTAGAATAGGTTACAGCACGAATATAATCTTCCATGTATTCTTTAATTATTTCAGAGATAGTTTTTGTAGAAACATTCTTTCTAACCATTTGAGGTACAGGTATAGAAAAACATGAAGGAATAGATTGCAAATTGTATGCATCAACCCAATAAACAAGAGTGTTTCCTTCTTCATAAATTACAGATGGATGGGCTGCCTTTTGCTTTTCCAGGGAAGATAAAAACTGTTCCTTTTTCTGCAATAAAGCATCCTTATCTTTATCTGTAAAAGCTTTTCTTTGCTTTCTCCCATTAATATCATAGTAGTAAAAAGAAATACCATATTTTCCATTTTTAATTGGATAAATGGATTGTCCCAGTGTTTTATTTCTCATGATATAAGTCCCCTTTTCTTTTTTTATTATACGGGATTCTAACGCTGAAAGAAAAATGATACAATAGTGCATTTGACGGAATCCCGTATTTCATTTTAGGATATTTGCCCAAGTTACTGTAGATATACTCCTTTTACCGGATAGGAAGTCCAAATATATTCTTTATTTGTTTTTCTAATACTGTTTTTAGCAACAACATTTGCAGAAAGCTTTTTCTCCCCCATGCAATACTTATAATAGCCAAGTTCTTCGCACAAATGTTTATTATAAACATCATTGTCATATCCACAAAGCATAACATACGGGATGCCTTTCAGTAATTCTACTAGTTCTAAATGAAATTCTCGTTTGGCGGCTTTATTTTCTTTATATTTTACATTATTATTCATATAAGGCGGGTCAAGGAAGTACATCGTTTTTGACATAAGTTCAGGCTGTTTCTTTTCTTCATTTAAAATGTCAAGCATATCTTTATTTTTAACTTCAATACCCTTATACAAGTCTAAACTGTTTAAACGGGAATCGGTCAATAGCTTTTTATTTAATGAAGCTTCAGACCATTGTTCACCCCGTCCATTAAAAGAAAACAAGTGAACAAACCAAACACAAGCACAATAGTAAACTTCATTATCTGTTGTTTTACCAAGTTGGTCTTTACATTTCTGAAACTGCTCCTTTGTAATTTCCATGCATAATAGTTGTTGAAGAACGTCCATCTGATAATCTTTTGTACAAATCATCTTGGCTAAACGGTAAATATCCGTATTTAATTCATTTGTTATTCTGGTCGGATAAGTGGAAGCAGTTGCTACAACGTTTCCAGCGCCAAAACAGGTTTCAACAAACCGTGTAATTGGTTGACCGGAATCATCTTTATATTTCATCAATTCAACATAATGTAATGAATCTATACCTTTTGCCCCTGGATAAGCATATAAACCATACATAAACATTTCCTCCTTTTTTAAGCAACTGTTCCCTCCTTTTTAACAACACCATAACATTTCCCATGTATATGTACATTTTTATAGTAAGTATTTCCAGAAAAGGGTATAATTAGTTTTTTACTAGCAAGTATATTTTTAATTGTTGTAACTTTACAATCCAGATGATATTCATTAATAAATTTTTCTATTAAACCTTTAAATGCTTCACTTCTAACATACACAATGGTTATATCACCTTTCTTTATTTCGTCCACTTTCAACTTTAACAAATCAGGGTAAAGTACATCTTGAATAAGGCTGTCACGACATAACTTTCTTTTCTCCATCAATATTTGAATAAGTGTATTTAACATATATTGAATAATAGCATTGGCATCCCAATTCAAAGAATACACATTTAATAAAATCTCTGTAACTACTTTTAGGGTAGCAAAATAAAATCCCCATTCATCCAATAATATTTCATCATCTTTAGAAAATAAGTAATTTTGTTCAGATAAAACAGTATGAATAAGTCCGTTTTGTAAATCTTCCTTTTCTTTATTGAGCCTTTGAAGCAGTGTTCTAGGGTTAGTTTTCATTATATGGTGTACAATTTCAGGAAGAACTATCCCTTGATTTTGTTCAATGTATTTTTTTACTCTTAAAAGAGAAGATGCGTCTTTGAAAAGTTCATTTTCTTCAAAATCAAGAGGAAATACACTTGAAAATATATCCGGGAAATCAGGAAAAGTGAGGGACAATAAAGGCTTATTTGTAGTCATTAGTATTGTAGTTCCATTAGTGTGATTTCTTTTAATATAATTTTTTAATTGTATTATTTTTTTACCACTCGAATAAACGGGTGTAGAAAGAGTGGATAAAAACTTTATGAAGGAATTCAATGATTCTTCATCAACATTATAAATACTTACAGGAACTCCAAAGTTACTAGATAAACACGGACATATATCTTTTTTTCACTCCTATAATCCAGATTAGTCCCATTAAAATCTGGAGAAATAGCCAAGGACATAGCTAATCGATAAGCTGCTATCTGCTCACAGGATGATTTGCTATTTAAAGCGATAACAGGGATGTTTATTGATTGACCTTCAATTGCCGATAAAGCAAAAAAAGGGGCAACTAAGGAATGGAGAAGCAAAAGTTTATGCTTGTCCCCTATTGCAAAATCATTGATAAAAGAAATATCGAATTTTCCTTTTGCATCAGGGAAACCATCCCTTGGATCATTTTTGAAAAAATTTCCATTATGGTCAACTGTATATCCCGCTTGAAAATTTTGAATTTTTCCATTTTTTACATTAAAGCCAGGATACACTTCGGCAAGCTTAACATTAAAATCACAAATGTTATGTTTAATGAATTTAGAAATTGAAAAAAGTTCTAATTCATTCAGATAAACTCCCATGTTATTTATCTTACGAAGGTCGGCAATTAAACTATTATATGTAACCTCAATAGGCGTTGTCCATCCAGAATCTTTTCTTACAGATAATTCAAAAGTTTCTGTATTATCAATATAGGACAACTTGCGAATATTAATATCAATGTTGAATGAACTGCAAGAACTGTTATCAGCATTATTTGGAATATTGATAGTATATTTTTTAAAAGTGTTTAAAATGTTTTCATTGATTTTATGATTATTTTTGTAATTTCCTTTTTT
>CANEMG010000210.1 GCA_947428535.1 uncultured Clostridium sp.
TTCTTATTATATATATGCAGAATATGACAAAAATAAAAATGAAGCAATATCCCAAGAAATATTATCAAATTTAAACTTTGAAGATAATATAGCAGATGATACTACAATTAAATTTTCTAATAATTCAATAGTAGTAATATTAAATACAGAAGATCCTTCAGAAGTAGTATATTCAGAACCAGTTGAAGACAATAATACAGATGATAATATAGAATGGTTACAAACATCAGCGGGAACAAAATATTATGCATTAGCAACAATAAATATTCCATCAATAAATTGTACATATCCTGTATTAGATAGAAGTACAGATGAATTATTAAAAATTGCTCCATGTAAATTTTGGGGAGCAGATCCAAATGAAGTTGGAAACTTCTGTATAGTAGGACACAATTATAGAAATAATAAATTTTTCAGTCATGTACCAGAATTAACAGTAGGAGATAGAGTTGAAATAACAAGTTTAAAAGGCGAAACTCTAGAATATAGTGTTTATGATAAATACATAGTAGAGCCAGATGATGTTTCATGTACATCTCAAAGAACAAATGGATTAAAAGAAATAACAATTATAACATGTACAAATGATAGTAAACAAAGAGTTATAGTAAAAGCAAGAGAAGTTCAATAATATATTTAATAGAATAAAGAAGAGTATGCTAATCAGCATACTCTTAAATTTTTGTATTTGGTATATTAAATTTTAACCACTATTATTCTGTTTTAGTAATCTATTTTTTAGAAGAAAATCACCAAAAACTAAAATAGGAATTATTATCGTTTTTTTATTTGAATACAATAAATACTAACTAAAAATTAGATAAAATTGAAAAATACTCCAAAAATGTAATATATTTGAAATATAAAAACGTTTAATCTTACAGAGAAAAGCTGTTTGGATTTTAACAAAAATTTAATAAAAAAAATAATCATAAAAGTAACTAAATAAACCTGTTGATACATAAAGGATATATCGATTTGGAAACATAAAAAGTATTGATTTGACATTACCTGTTTTAATGTTAAAATTATTTCAAGATTTGAGTTACGAAAGAAGAAGGAAAATTAAGAGTTCTATAATGTTAAAATGGGGGTAAAAACATGAAAGTAATCAAAAGGGATGGAAGAAAAGTAGAGTATAATAGTGATAAAATAGTTATTGCTATAAGTAATGCAAACAAAGAAGTTGGTGGAAAGGATAAAATTTCAAGATCATCAATTGAATTTATTACAAAATATATAGAAGAGTTAAAAAGACCAACAATGTCAGTTGAAGAAATTCAAGACATTATAGAGCGTAAGTTAATGGAGTTTGGAAAATTTACATTAGCAAAAAAATATATATTATATAGAGATAAACATGCTTTAATACGTGAAGCAAATTCTACAGATGAAAGCATATTAACATTAGTTAGAAATGCGAATAAAGAGACAATGGAAGAGAACAGTAATAAAAATGCAGTATTAGTTTCAACACAAAGAGATTTAATAGCAGGAGAATGTTCAAAAGATTTAGCAGACAGAATAATGTTACCAGAAAGAATTGTAAAAGCACATAATGATGGTATTTTACATTTCCATGATAAAGATTATTTCGTTCAACCAATGCATAACTGTTGTTTAGTAAACATAGGAGATATGTTAGATAATGGAACAGTTATGAATGGAAAAATGATAGAAAGTCCAAAAAGCTTCCAAGTTGCATGTACAGTTATGACACAAATAATTGCTGCAGTAGCAAGTAGTCAATATGGTGGACAATCTGTAGATATTCGCCATTTAGGAAAATATTTAAGAAAAACTTATGATAAAGTATATAAAAAGAGATTTTTAGGATATGTTGAAAAAGGATATGCTAAAGAAGAAGCAGAGGCAAGAGCTAAAGAAGATGCAACAGAAAGAAGACAAGAAGATTTAGAAGCAGGAGTTCAAACAATTCAATATCAAATAAATACATTAATGACTACAAATGGTCAAAGTCCTTTTGTTACAATATTTATGTTTTTAGACAAAGATGATGAATATATTGAAGAAAATGCAATGATTATAGAAGAAATTCTAAAACAAAGATATGAAGGAATAAAAAATGATAAAGGAGTATATATAACACCAGCATTCCCAAAACTAATATATGTTTTGGATGAACATAATTGTTTAAAAGGTGGAAAATATGACTATTTAACAAAATTAGCAGTAAAATGTTCTTCAAAAAGATTATATCCAGACTATATATCAGCAAAAATAATGAGAGAAAACTATGAAGGAAATGTATTTAGTCCAATGGGATGTAGAAGTTTCCTATCACCATGGAAAAATGAAAAAGGTGAATATGTATTTGAATCAAGATTTAATCAAGGTGTTGTTAGTATAAACCTACCACAAATAGGAATTATAGCTAATGGAGATGAGGAAAAGTTCTGGAAACTATTTGATGAAAGACTAGAATTGTGCTATGATGCATTGATGTGCAGACATAATGCATTACTTGGAACAATGTCAGATGCTTCACCAATTCATTGGCAATATGGAGCAATAGCTAGACTTGAAAAAGGAGAAAAAATAGATAAATTATTAAATAGTTGTTTCTCAACAATATCTTTAGGATATATAGGATTATATGAAGTAACTAAAGTAATGAAAGGTGTTAGTCATACAGATTCTGTTGGAGAAGAATTCTCATTAAGAGTAATGAAACATTTAAGAGATACAGTAGATAGATGGAAAAAAGAAACAGGATTAGGATTTGCTTTATATGGTACACCAGCAGAGAGTTTATGCTATAGATTTGCTAGAGTAGATAAAGAAAGATTTGGAGATATAGAAGATATAACAGACAAAGGATATTATACAAATTCATATCATGTAGATGTTAGAGAAAAAATAACAGCTTTTGATAAATTAAAATTCGAATCTAAATATCAACCAATATCTTCAGGAGGAGCTATTTCATATGTTGAAATACCAAATATGAAAAATAATTTAGAAGCATTAGAAGAAATAGTAAAATTT
>CANEMG010000211.1 GCA_947428535.1 uncultured Clostridium sp.
GTTGAAACAACTTACAAACATATGGTTCATGATACATAGCTTTAATCAACAATTTACGCAAATCCACATCATTAGTTTGTATAAAAATAGATTCGCAGTAATTAGTAGGATATATTGCTAACATCTGTTTTAAACATTCTTGATTATTTATGATTTCATAAACTTGTAATTTAATTTCTTCTATAATATTATCAATTGATTCCATTATTTTTTCATTAGATTCATTTTGTCCTATCACCGGTATCCAATGCATAAATGCAAGTATATGCGAATGTAATTCTGAAATAGTATCTTCCGCAATATGATCATCTTGTATTTCATCTACTCTTTTTTCATCATTATAATAATCTTCACATTGGTATATTTCATCAAGAAACCTTGATATTTTTATAAGATTTTTTTTAATATTAAATGTATCACTTACCTGAATATTTTTAAACTTATTAAACAAATCATTCAATTGTTCATTCCTTCCATCTTTTTGTAAAATATTATTTGCCATTTTTTGTTGTTTTATATTTCCAAAGGCTACCTCTTTCCATGATTTAGAACTAATTCTTTCCAAGAGTCCCCCTCTTTCATCACTATAATTTGGAAAACATTCAGATAAAAGGAATTCATACAAATCCTCTTGGTTTTTATTTAATTTATTTCTATCCCTTATTTTTGCAAATAATTCTTTTAGCCTCCTTTCATTTATTGCTTCGGCACCAATTTCAATAAAATAATCATATAATTCTCTATACTTTTTCACTATGTCCATATCTGTAGATACTATTGTTTCATCTTCATTCTTTGGTAAGCTTAAATATTGTTCAATTTTTGCTATCTGCTTATAAAATCCAAATATACAGTATTGCGGATTTCTACTATTTCTACACCTTTCCATATCTTCCACAAATTTACGAAATTCTTTTGATATAATACTTCGATTTTTATCATTATTTTTTCTGCTTTTTATATTATTTTCGACTTCTTTATAAATTTTTTCAATTTTGTCTTCAGCATGATTACTTATATCAACAACAAATGTTTTATAGTTTTCACCACAACATACAAATAAATTATAAAGAAATGGACTATGCACTATACTGCTCAACTACATCACCTCTAACCATTAAATTGTACTTTATCAATCGCTTACTTATCCCTTCTTATCTTTATTTGTCCTAGATTATATTTAATTGTCCTTTAATGGCACTTATTGGACAAACTTATTCCAATTTGTCTAAGCTTATTAATATATTGTGCTACACTAGTCTTACAAATAATTATGAAAGGAGTTCTGTAATTATGAAACTGTTATCTATTATTTATTACTTAGGAATTTTTGTATGTGGTATACAAGGTTCTCAAAAATCATGTAATCATCATAAATTTTTATGCTTTCCAGCATCCTTTCTTTCTGCCCTAGGTGGTGGATTATTACGTGATTTATTCATACTATTTGTTTTTCCAGTTGCCTTTACAAAAATCTGTTTACCAGAGGTTACAATAGCTATTTGTGCTGGTTTCCTTTATCGCAAATATTTGCAAAAACATACAATAACAAAAAATATATTAAAACCACTTGTTACTCTAATTGATTCTCTTGCTTTAGGAACATTTATTGCAATCGGCATTAACAGAGCATTAGATTATGGTGCTAATCCTATTATTGCTCTTTTCTCTGGAATAACAACCGCATTAGGTGGAGGCATTCTCTCTTCATTACTATGTGGACAATCTATTTACAAAATATTGACTACTAATATCTATTATCGGTTTATTACAATTTTAGGTGCTATCATATATACATATTCTTTAACCAACGATATTAATAAACTAACTGCTCAATACATTTTAATCTTATATACACTAATTTTCATTATGATATCAAATTATGGCTTTAAAACAACATTAATAAAATACCAGACTGAAATATTTCAATTTTTCAACAAAGTAATTATCTCATTTTTAATAGAAACCATACTAAATTCATCTGATATTCAATACATATATTCAACACAATTATCCTATTCCTTCAATAAATTCGACTATCTCAAAAACAAAAAATATCAGTTTAGAAAAAGTAACTTTTATTTCACAAATTACAAAGCATGCTATTCTCATCGTTTTCCAAGACGCAATCAATCCATTTGTAAGAGATAACCCCCTTAATTTGGGGGTTCCTTTATATTTCAATATAATTAACCTTCTTAAATACTTTTCTTTTAAAAGCACATACATATTTTCATTGATAATGTACTATTTCTAAATCAATTCTGCTTTTTTGAACTAATTAATAACTATGTTTTTTAACATAAATCTTAAAAGAGAATATAAAACCCTTATACAATTTTTATATGATTATCCAACCATTAAAATTTATTATCATTCTAATTTTTATTGCAAATTACGAATATTTGGTAAAATTAATTTCTACAACAATTACTATTAGATTTAAATACTATATATTTCCCCAAAATAATCAATTATGGTATTTCATTTAATATAACAAATGCAATATTTCGATAAAAAGTAACTTAACTTAAAATCATTTTAATTATATAAATGCCAATCATATTTTTAATATTTTTTCCTTTAAATGAGGTTGGGGTCAAAAAGTTGTTTACGTCAAAATTGTTTTAATTATGTCTGAATTGATTGGAAATTTGCTTTAAAATGATTCTGAAAACCTAGTAAAATAATATACAATTCAAAAACAATTGATACATTTTATGTGTCAGAGACCTTCTGACCCTGGCATCTTTAAATCACATAATCTATAATTTTTGTTACTTCCTCCCATCAAAAAAATTCAACTCCCATGTATCATCTTCGAAATCAAAAAATATTTCTTCTCCTTTATACAAAAGTTCTCCGTCCCGCAAAACCGGCAAGATCACAAATCCCCATCGTTTTCTCGATACCCAGACAAAGAATTTTGTTTCTCCTTCGAGGATAATATCGGTTTCCTCCTGAATAACTGTCCCTTCATAGGCTTTGTCGATTTCTTCCTG
>CANEMG010000212.1 GCA_947428535.1 uncultured Clostridium sp.
CATTGTGTTTCGTATCCTGCTATTGCATAGCTATGATTATACTTTGTCCAAAGTTTCTTTCGCAAATATTTTGTTATTGCCGGTAGTTCTTGCTTAATATATTGAGGATCAGTCTCTAATACTGACAATCTATATCGTATTTTATTTTTTATTTTTATATCTTGTTTCCTTTTGTCAACTTCTTTAAATGAAAATCCTTTAATTTCTTTTTTTATTAATTCAGCTTTAAATAATGATAAATATGCATATATATTCATATATAATGAGTCTGGCAGAATTTTTTCCCACCACCATGGAGCCGGAAATTCTTTAGACTTCTCAAAAGAAGCACGTAAAATCATTGCAGAAAAATACGTCTGGCTTTCAATTGCATCTGCGTATGCAAAGTCCGAAAAACACGCAAACTCTGAAATCCAAGCAAACGGAAACCTCCAATTAATATATTCATAATTCTCCAAAGCGGTGTTATAGGGAAATCTGTATGAATGAATATCACATTTGCATTTTATTCGCTTTGAAAAATAATCATAGACACGATAATCTTATATACTTACCTTATATTCAAATCTATCACCGTATTTCTTGGATAATTCCATTAAACTGTTATTAATCCAACAAATAATATGTTTTCGCTTTGACTCAATCTGATCAATCTCGTTACATAATTCAATTTTAATCACGTTGTCATACTTTTCTATTTCTTGCAATATTTCAGATATTTTATCTATGTATTGCGTTTTTCCTTTTTCTATCATAAAAGCTTCTAAAGACTGATGTTGTGAAAAACGATTGGTGAACCATCCGTAATCACAATTAAGAAAATCCCTATAGGAGTGCATTACATAATTAACATATGTGTCTAATACCAATACTACTTCTATACACATCTTTTGAGCTTTTTGAATTACTTCGCATAATAGTTGCAAGTCATCAGAAGATTCAATCGGATTCATTCCCCATGGAACTAAGAAAATTCTTATGCATCCAATGTTGTATTTTTGACATATCTTAATCCAAGTCTGATATTCTTTTTCACAATTGGTCATCTCACTTGGCCATGCCAAGTTTATTGAATATTTTTTTTGCATATACAACGCCTCAGCAACTAAAACTTCATATTACTAACGATAATCCGCCATCAATCACTATCACTGTACCTGTTAAATATTCTATTTCTAGGATACTATAAAACAATTTAGCAACTTCATCTGGACTACCATGACGTTTCATTGGAATATTGTTTTCTCCCTCCCAAAAGAGCTCTTCGGTAGATAGGTCTCGTCTTAACATTGGAGTGTCGATAGAACCCGGCGCAATTGAGAAGGCTCTCCCACCTGATGTCGCAAGCCTATACGCAAATTCTTTCATCATCATATTCTGTGCAGCTTTTGATGCCGAATAATGAGGTATTTCACGAATTATCTCTCCATGAATAGAAGATAGATAAACCAAAACTCCATTTTTCTGTTTTTCAATATTTCTTGCAATGGTTTGAGAGATACTAAACGCAGAACCAACATTTACACAAAACATGTTTTCCCAAGAATTAATATCCAGTTCTAGTATATCTACATTCTCTTGGTATCCAGCTGAATACACAAGATTATTAATTCCTAGTTCCGAAAGCAGCTCTTTTGAAAAAATGTCAACACTTTCTTTATCTCTTAAATCCAATTGAAAACATTGATGGGTTTTTGACAAATCCTCAGAAATTACCTTGTCACAAATAGTCACATCGTGTCCATGCGAATCAAGAATATCCACTATAGATCTACCTATGCCACTATTCCCACCAACTACAAGAAATGAACTCTTTTTCACATTTTAACCCTTTCTTTTATTAGCATATGCCACCTTTTAACACTGTGTCGTACACCATAGTATTTTTCCTTAATATATATACAGACCTCAAACCACATGTTAACAGTTGCAGAACAATTATAGTAAAAAACATAATTTGTTTCTCTGTATGTCGAAAAATGCTTTTTCAACATGGTTTCGCCTCTAGAAAAATCGAACACACGAAAATCATTTTTTTTTAAATAGCAAATTAGCCAATAGATGACTATTTTACCAGGTGTTTCTTTAAAATATTCTTGAACAAACGACATATGATGTGCATGGAAAACCTTATTCTTTATATTATACCCAAACATATGTGCAATCGGTTTTTCATCATCATATAAAACAGCTAGTACACTTTCATTTGCCTCTGAAATTTTTTGAAAAAATGTTTTTGTTAGCTCTGTTTTGAACATTGCTCTGTTTTTCGAAGGTTTGTTACTCTGATTTTCTATCTCCCACAGAACATGAATATTATCACGAACCTCATTTGCATTGAAAATTTTAAAAAAATAGCTAGACTTTTCAAACTTTCTTCTTATATTATTCCATTCTTTTCGTTTCACTTGACATAAGATATCTTCGTCGAGATTTACGAAAGGATTAATAGATGCAACTTCGTGCAAAATTGAATTATCTTCATCATATTTCCACGCTTCTGGAACCTCTTCCAAGACGACAGGTGTAGATTTCCCAATTTCATGAAAAATCCGGGATAACAAATAGCAATAATCACTATGGAAAAGGATAGAACATTTATCTGTATAAGGTTTTCCAATAATGTCCCAGCATTCTATCCCATATCGGGTAGTTTTACACAACGAGAAAATACCAATTAACACTGTTTCGTAATACACATACCAAATATTAATATTTTGTTTTAAAACTTCCCTACAAGCAATATACCAACTGTAAGAATTAAAAAAATGAGCTGTATGAAGTTTGTTCCATAATTCTACCCAGTCTTTAATGTCTTTTTCACTCAGTTCGTCCTTTTCACTTACCCTTAACATACGCACTATACCTCAAATAATCCCAATATTTCTCATCACTCATATTTTCTTTAGATACTAGGAATCTTCTTACCGCGATAAAAAATACATATTTTATATTTCTCAAAACAAAACGAATCTTGTTTAGTGTCAAATCAGTTTGTC
>CANEMG010000213.1 GCA_947428535.1 uncultured Clostridium sp.
TCAAGTGATACAAAACCATATCAAAAAGTTATTCAAGATACAAAAAATTATGATTTAGATGATGCTATGGAAAATAAAGATAAAAAATATATTGTAAAATTAGTATCAAGAGACTTAAATGATTTGAATGAATATAATGAAGAAATGGAAAAGGTAATGAAAAATAACAAAGTTGAAATTGTGTATGAAAACGATAATGGATATGTTGCAAAAATAAATAGATAATTGTTTTATATTAAAAAATAATTTAAAATTAAAGGAAGAAAATATTATGGGAATTTTCTATGTATTAACAGTGTTAGCTATGATTACTACATTTGTGTTAGTAAAGAAAAGCGAAAATAAAGTGAATTTAATATCTTGGTGTGTGTTATCACTAATTGCATACTTAGGATTTAATATTCTAGTATGTATGATTTTTGGAGTGTTTAATATTACGACAAATTTATTATTTTTATCAGTAATAGATTTAGTAGTAACAGCAGGATTTGGAGTTAAAATTTATAAAGACAAAAAAATACAAAGCTTTGAAATAAGAAAAAGAGATTTCTTGGCAGTAGCAATAGCGATTGTAATTGTATGTTATATGGCAGTTAAACAATATACACCACTTTCAAAAACAATGGCAAATGCATCAGTAGATGCTTGTATGCATTATAGTGCATCAACAAATTTTGCGGATAATATGAAAATTCTTTCTAAAATTGATAATCAAACTGGATATAATTTTAAAACGATGCAAACAGGTGCCTATATAAATACTGGTATATTAATGAGTGTTGTAAGAAGCGTAATACCAGAATTTAAAGATTTCGTAACTTTCAAAATCTTTGAAATAGGAATAATGTTATTAAATATATTAGCAATTTATATGTTAGTATCAGATAAACTAAAAACTAAAACAAATTATGTAATAGGAATAGTATTTGTAATTTTATATGCTTTTGCATATCCATATACGAGCTTGTTATACGGATTTTCATACTTAAGTGTAGCAATTACATTTGCAACAGGACTATTTTATTTAGCCAAAATATATGATAAGAAACAAACAAACTTTTTAACTTTACTAGGACTTATATTCTTAATGGGAGTAGGAATAATATTCTCATATTGTTTATTTGTACCAGCACTATTTGCATTTATATGTATATATGTGTTTATAAAAGACTTTGCAAAAAAAGAGGAAAAATCATATTTAAAATTTTTCAAAAAAGAAACATTAATTATAACAGGCTTACTATTAATTTTAACAATTTTGGCAATATGCTATTTAGTAATACCAACATTTACAGATAGTGACCAAAATAAATTAACAGATGCCATAGGATTTGATGGAGGAATATATAAAGCTCTATATCAGGACTTTTTATTCTATATACCATTGTTAGTATTGTTTATATATAAAACAATTAAAGATAAAAAGATAAATTTTCAAACTGTAGCATTAATTATAATTGGAGGACAAATATTACTTTCTTTTGTAGGAGTAGTTTTAGGAATTGTCTCAGCATATTACTACTATAAGATTTATTATATATTATGGATATTAGTAATAGATATAGCAGTAGAAGTTATGTGTGGATATGAAGAAAACAAAGAATTAAAAGTAGTATTTATAACATACTTAACAATGTGGTGTTTAGTTATATATACAGCGATCTCAGGAACAGAAATTAAATTAGCACAAAAATCACCAACATTAATAGAAGGTTTTAAAACACAAAGTTTATCAGGAATTTATTATGATACAAATATTGCAATGGCAGCAAATATAAATGTATCTTGTATAGTAGATGAAAATAGAGTAAAATTAGCAGAAGTGATGGGAGAAATTGAAGATATAACATTAAAAAATATGTTAGTAGGCGGAATGAATACAAATTGCAAAGCTTGGATATATGTTATATCTGGAATAACATCAGGAGGAGAGAGCATAAATGATTTGCAAAAAGCAGTTGTTGAAACATCAGTAGATGACTGGTTAGAAGATGATGATAAAAAATATTTTGTATTATTTACAGCAGATGAATATGAAAATACTTCTGAATATGAAGTAGTATTTAGCAATGAAGCAGGAGTTATTTTAGAGAAGACCAATTAGGGACGCATGTTTTTGGACATTTTTGTCCAATTATATACGTATGTTGAGTAAAATATCTTAAATATATAAAAATAAACTAGTGTCCCTAATTGGACAAAAATGTCCAAAAACATCAGTCCCCAACCGGACATAAGGAGAGAGTATGAAAGTTTCAGTAATTATAGTAAATTATAATGATGCCAAAGATACTGAAAAATATGTAAAGAAGATATCTAAATATGAAACTATAGATAGAATAGTAGTCGTAGATAATTTGTCTACGACTATTGGTGCTTTCGAAAAACTAAAAGAATTAGAAGATAGCAAGGTAACTGTTATTCAGTCTGAGAGAAATGGTGGATATGATTATGGAAATAATTTTGGAGCTAAATATTTAGAAAGTCAAAATGAAGAATATGATTATATTATAATTTCAAATCCCGATATAGAAATAACAGAGGAAGCGATTAAACATTGTTTAGATGTAATTGATAAAGATGATAAAATAGCTGTTATAGCTCCAAGAATGTTTAATAAGGATAATAAACCTATAAGAAGAAGTAGTTGGAAAATGAGAACTTTTTTGCTAGATGTAGTGCATTCAACAAGAATTTTGGAACTTCTTTTTTATAAAATTTTGAGATCTGGCGAATATAATGAAAAAGATTATCAAAATGATATTTTAGAAGTAGAAGCTATTTCAGGTGCATTTTTTATTATAAGAAATAAGGTGTTAAAGGAAGTAAATTATTTAGATGAAAATGTATTTTTGTTTTATGAAGAAGATATTTTAGCTAAAAAATTATCAGATAAAAATTATAAAACAATAAGCTTGAATAGTGAGAAATTTATACATTATGAAAGCCAAACAATTGGAAAAACTTTTAATTATTATAAGAAAATGAAAAGAT
>CANEMG010000214.1 GCA_947428535.1 uncultured Clostridium sp.
CGATTCGTTCGATGAAAAAACTCAACAAAGAATGTTAAACGGTAGAGGTGACGTCATCATAAAATACTATCAGTCAAAAGGAAGCGACAAGAGAAGTGAAATAAATAAACAAAAATTTGATGAACTATGTAATCAGTGGCCAAAGAATAATAAAGAATCAGAACTAGAATTTATTCCTTTAATGGAAGTTCAAAGCTCTCAAAAGCAATCTGCCTCTGAAACAAACAATGATGCCAATTTACCCTTTGAAATGAATTTTGATATTGCTTACACGTATGACGAAAATATGATAGATGAGACTACTAAAGAACCGCTACAAGTGACGCATAATCTTAAAAAAGATCAGATTGGTGAACTTAACACCATATTGAGGAATTCCGGAAAATGGACACGTCAAAAAGAGGAGGAGCTTCCTGGAACTGAAATAGATAAACCGTACTTGATAAAATCTACTAAAAACAATACTATATTAATCATTGGAATAAACTATGAAGATAGAGAATATACTCATATTAAAAATATGATACTCAACGCTAATGGAGAAGAAGTTGATGGAGAAAACTTCATAGCTCCAAAAGAATTACATGAAAATATCAAAAAATTTTTCGAAAAAGAATTTTAACTTCGATTGAGATATAAATTTATAATTAATTTTTCCAAGCTTCATTTTTACCCTTGACACTTTAAAAAGAAAATGATAAACTAAAAGTGTTGGGGGTATAGCTCAGCTGGGAGAGCGCTTGAATGGCATTCAAGAGGTCAGCGGTTCGATCCCGCTTATCTCCACCATATATAAACCGCATGGATGCTAAGTTTTTAAAGTGTCTGTGCGGTTTTTGCCACTTTACTTAATGTCTAACGAGTTGTATAGATAACTTTAGATCTAAATATTAGGGCAAATCTAATTTGTAAAATAATTACGATAAAAATATTTTCAATGGCAGTGTTACTAGAACAAGAAATGTTTTCGTCGTAATTGGAAATGAGAAAACTTTAAAATATACAGTTCAAAATAATGTTTCGCAAAACAGAAAAATTCTTCTAAAAAATAGATTTGTTGAAAGATTCAATCATTAAATGTTACATAGGCAATATTTAAATGACATATAACAAATAGTCACCCAAATATAATGTAGTGAGATTATTTTTATGAAATTGATAAAATATTTCGCCCACGTTTTGGATTAAAAAACCTTATTTTCTGATGTAAGACAAGAAGCTAAAAGCGCGAGCATAAAGGAAAATAATTTTTACTTAACTTTGTACGCAACTTGTCTCAAGGCATTGCTTGGTATGAGTAGTAATAAATCTAAAAAAATTAAAATCGCGAGAAATTGACTTTATAAAAAGAAAAACCCTAGACGCGACTTGCGTCCAGGTATTACATGGTGCGGTCAGCGGGACTTGAACCCGCACGTCTTGCGACACATGCCCCTCAAACATGCCTGTCTGCCTATTTCAGCATGACCGCATAAATAAATTGCATTTTGTAATTCACAATAAAATATTGCACTATTTAAATTTAAGCTCCAGATATTTTGGTTAAAGAATATTTTTAACTTAAATATGCGATAACTTCTTACTACTTCAATAAAGAATCTGCTCTTATTATAGTGGATAAACATATTGGTGTCAAGTAAAAATTTTTTATTTGACGATTTTATTTATCGAGTGCACTTGAGCGGAGGTATAATATGCTATCATTACAAATATTCTAGGTCCCTCATTTTTAGTAAAATATCAAAATCGTAGTAGCTTATAAATCTACAATATATTTTTGAATAAAAAAAACTCATATCTAAATCTTCTTCAAAAAGAATATCTTTAAAATATTCATGATACTTACTATTTTTTAATACTTCTGCCGTTTCAGACTTCAGTTCCCAATTGGGAGCCAATTGGCCATCCCCTATCATTTCAAGACCTTTCTCCAAAGATTTAATTTCAAACTTATGGCTTTCTAAAAGTAATTTTAAATTAGCATGGTCGTTATCGTAAAGCAGCCCAAAAAACAATGGCAAATTTTGAGGTTTTGAGCCTGAAATACTGGCACATAGCAAAAATCTCACCATGCCTTTATTAACATTTATGTTAGGATAGCTTATTAAGTAAGATAAAACTTGCCTGGAACCTGAACTTGCTGCAGCAGCAAGCGGTGAATGGAATCCAAAGCCAGGTGAATCGAAATCAAGTTGATCTTGTTTTTGATTAACTAAATTTTTTACAGTTTCCAAGTTTTCAGTTCTACATGCTTTTAAAAATTCTTGGCTTAAAAGTGGAGTAGCAAAAGCTTTAGGCCAAAACATTACAGTAGATGCAATTATTAAAGAGGAAAATTTGATTTTTTTAAACATTGAAAATACCTTTATAATATATTTTTGCTTATTCCATATTTGGATTTAAATGTATGTAAATCAAATCACTTATTATAAGATCTTAATTAACTTCTTGGTCTTTCTTATATTCTTTTATAAACTCTTCAAAGCTTTTGCATGTATCTCTTTCAATTTTTTCTTTTATTGCTTTGACTATAAATCCATTTAAAGTATAACTGCTGTCCTCTAAATACTTTTCTAGCGCTTCAGCTTCATGCTTTTTCATTATAGTTCCAAATCGCTTGTTATTTCTATTTTGACATTTTTTGGTGCTTTTATTTTGCACTTCATTTGCAAGCATTACATCATCTCTTCTCCAAAATAAATATTTATTATAAATTTAAGTATATTTACCAATAATTATTGTAACTCTATATAAACCCATATTCACAAATTAAATTTTCGGTATCCTATATTGTCAACCGCACTATACAAAGTTGATGTAAAAACACTAAATTTAACAATTTTAAGCTACAATATAATTAAAATGACTAATATTTCCTTTAAAATTATGAATTTAAAAAATCAAAACATTCAATATGGTACACCATCGGGGGCTCGAACCCCGGACACCCTGATTAAGAGTCAGGTGCTCTACCAACTGAGCT
>CANEMG010000215.1 GCA_947428535.1 uncultured Clostridium sp.
TTATCAATTTCATCTATTTTTTATATTGAACTTTATTAATTTTTGATATATTATGTTTAAAATAATTATTAAATCTCTAGTTTGATAACTTTTTATTTTAATGGAGGAATTATGAAATTTAAATCATTTTTAATAACTTTTGTTTTTATAATTAGTATTAGTTTGAGCGTGTTTGCTTCTGAAACAAATATAAACTCCGAGGCTGGATTATTAGTAGAAGTAAGTACTGGTAAAATTTTATTTGATAAAAACTCTAATCAAAAAATGTATCCTGCAAGCACAACAAAAATATTAACTGGTATCTTGGTAATTGAAAATTCTAATCTTACAGATATTGTTACCATTTCACAATCAGCTTTAGAAAGTATTCCTACTGGTTATGTTACTTGTAATATACAAGCTGGTGAAAAACTTACTGTAAATGACTTGTTGCATGCTTTAATGATTCCTTCTGCAAATGATGCTGCCTATGCTTTAGCTGAATATATTGGTGGATCAGTTACTGGTTTTTCTGATATGATGAATAAAAAAGCTTTAGAAATTGGATGTAAAAATACTCACTTTGTAAATCCTAATGGAATACATGATGACAATCATTATACAACAGCTTATGATTTATATCTTATGGCAAATTATGCTATGAAAAATGAAACTTTTAGAGATATTGTATCTAAAACTACATACACATTACCAGCTACTAATAAACATCCTAATGCTGATAGGATGCTTTCTACTACGAATGAACTATTAAATCCTAAAAGTCGTTATTTTTATGAGAACACAATCGGAATAAAAACTGGACATACTACAGAAGCTGGAAATTGTTTGGTTGCAGAAAGCTCTAAAGATAATTTAGAATTTATTTCTGTTATTTTAAAAGGTGGTACTACAAGTTCTGGATTAAATGAAAGATGTGTAGATTCCAAAAATCTATTTGAATATGGGTATGAAAATTATAAATTTAGTACTGTCGTACATGAAGGCTCTGTTGTAAATACAATTGAAGTTCAAAATGGAACTAAAGAAACTAAAAATTTAGATTTAGTTATTGATAATGATATTATTGCTCTACATAATAAAAATTTAGATTTTAATACAATTACTCCTGAAATAAGTCTACAAGAAAATATACTTGCACCAATTACAAAAGGAACTGTTTTAGGGACAGCAAAATACAATATTGATGGAACAGAATATGAAACAAATATTATAGCTAATACAGATGTAGAAAAAAATGTGGATATATTTATTATTCTTATAATTGCTGGATTTACTCTACTAGTATTATCATCTATTATGTCTAAAAATGGTAAAAGGAAAAAAAGAAATAGAAAATAAATATTATATATTATAAAAGCTTGCCTTTAAAAAAGCAAGCTTTTTATTATTTTTATTTTAATATACTTTAACTATTTATTTCGCTTTGGACTTCTTTTACCATCTTTTTAGTTTCTTTTTTATCGTGTACAAAAAACCATAAATCATTTAATTTTTCAGATTCACCTGGAAGTTGTCTACTTATTATTGTATTTACATCAAATTCCACTGCACCTGGAATATAAGGTAATAAATCTTTCGTATCAACATTTGTTTCTATATTATCAAAAATAGTATCTACTATTTGCCTTGATTTTGTTACGTTTTTAAGTACTAAAGTTTGTTTTATTGTCTCCGTAATAAAACTTCTTTGCGTTTTCATTCTTCCATAGTCATTATCACCATATTCTGATGGATAAGAAGAACCATCATTATTATGTCTAAATCTTAAAAGAAGCTCCGCTTTTTCACCATCTATTTTTTGCATTCCCTTTTTTAAATGAATGTGTAAATCTTGTGTTGGATCATCATAATCCATATTTATTGGTACCTCGAAATCAATATCACCTATTATATCTACAATTTCTATTAAGGCATTATTGTTTACTACAGCATGATAATCTAAATCAATTCCTGTTATGTTTGAAACTTCTTTAATTAGTTTATCTGGACTTCTAGCATATAAAGAATTTATTTTATCTGTTCCTTTAGCTTTATTTTTATTATTTCCTATAAATGTGTCTCTTGGTATAGATATCATAGATGCTATTTGTTTTTTAGGATTATATGAACAAACAATTATTGTATCTGTAAGTCTTGATTCTAAATCTTCACTAACCCCAAGTAGAAGAATATTTATTGGCTTTAAATTTTCTATCTCTTCTGGTGATAATCCTAAGATTGTCATAAGTGCACCTTTTACTCCGCCACCGTTTTCCTGAACCTTATAGTAAAATAATCCCCCTAATATAATGATTATTACTAATAATATTAATAACAATTTTCCGATAAACTTTATAAGTGAAAATTTCTTCTTATTGTTTTTAACATTTTTATTATTCTTCTTTATATTGTTTTTATTTTCTTTTTTTCTGTTCTTCGATTTTTTAGGATTATCGTTTTCTTTCTTCCATTACATTGGTTGACTTATATTATTTTTATTTGGAATTTTTTGTGTTTTATATTTATTCCAATCTTTTCTTCCTACATTATGTTTTAGTCTCTCTTGTTTTTGACTATAATCCTTTTTACTATTTTTTTCATTTTTTATTTTCCTATTATTATTAATTCTATTCAAAGATTAACACCTCGTTATTATACTAATGTTTTGCTTCATCTTTAGTTCGTATTTTAATACATAAAGACAGACTCATTATATATAGTCTGCTTTAATTGCTATTTTATTATTAAATTTAATATAATGTTATTATTATACATCGCCTTTCCAATACAAGAGCTTTCTATTGCTGCTATAATTCCCCAAGAACTTATTATTGGCGAAAATGCTGAAAGTATTGCTAAAATTGCATATATTATAATAAATGATTTTAAAACACCATAAATTAAACCACCTGATTTATTAAAAGTACTTATTATTGGTAAACTAGCTATTATATCGGTTGCAAATTTTAAAACTATTAATAGCATTCTTGATACTACAT
>CANEMG010000216.1 GCA_947428535.1 uncultured Clostridium sp.
TGTTATTCTATCTATAATTTTAGATTGCTCATCCTCATCTATAGCTAAAATTTCAACTAATTCTTTACCTTCCTTATCTATTTTTTCATTTATTGATTCAACATTTCTTGATGCCTCCATAGCAATATAAATATTTTCCTCAGGTATCTCCAAAATTTTAGAAAGCTTTGTAATACACAAAGACTCTCCTGTTTTCACCATATAAATGCGTTCTAATTCTTTTATTTTTATCCCTAATTCTTTAACACTCCTACTTATTCTTATAATTCCATCATCTCTTAAAAACTTTTTAATTTCGCCTATCATATATTGCACTGAATATGTAGATAATTCTACATTAAATTCAAAATTAAATCTCTGTATTGCTTCTATAAATCCTATGCAAGCAATTTGATATAAATCATCTGCTTCATATCCTCTTCCAATAAATCTTTTTACAATACTCCAAATAAGACCGCTTATTCTTCTCCAAAATTTCTGCTAATACTTCTTTATCTCCTTGCTGTGCTTGTACAATAAGAGTTCTATCTCTTTCTTGCATTTTTTCCTCCTAATATGTATTCTCTTCAATATTTCTCTTAATTTTCTTATTCATAGTTACTTTAGTTCCAAGTCCCACAACTGATTCAACCTTTAATTCATCCATAAAGTTTTCCATAATTGTAAATCCCATACCTGATCTTTCTAGATTTCCTTTGGTTGTATATAATGGAGCTTTTGCTTCATCTATATTTTCAATTCCTTCACCATTATCTGATACTTCAATTTCAATTTCATCTTCATATAAATTTGCTTTTACTTTTACTATTCCATCTTTGTTTGGATAAGCATGTATTATTGAATTCGTAACAGCTTCAGATACTGAAGTTTTTATATCTGCTATTTCTTCAATTGTTGGATCCAGTTGTGAAGCAAATGCTGCAACTGAAATTCTTGCAAAAGCTTCATTAGCAGACTTACTTGAAAATTCTATTTTCATTTCATTTTTTACTTTCTCATTTTTTTTCATAATAATTTTATCCCCCTATTTTAACTTATTTGCTCTTCCTTAAAATCATCTATTATTGGTATTATTTTTAAAACACCAGACATTTCAAATATCTTTTTTAATTTGTTATTAACATTTACCATTTCCAAACTTCCTCCAAAGTTTCCTGCTGTTTTATATCTCCCAATAACTAATCCTATCCCCGCACTATCCATAAAACTCACTCTTTTAAAATCAAAAATAATTTTTTTAGGCATAAATCTTTGTATTTCATAATCAGCTCTTTTTCTTATTCTTTCTGAACTATGATGATCTATCTCTTCTGTAATTTCAAATACTAATAGCTTGTCCTCAATAAAATGTTTTACATTCAATTTATGTATCCTCCTTTTTCTTTTGAATATTATATAAATTTATATATTTTAATATTCTAAAACACAGTAAAAACTCCTTCATAAAAAAAAGACTAGTTTTGTCGCATTTTAATAGCTTGTCGACAAAACTAATCTTTATTATTTACTTATAAGTTTTAATTTTAACCCTGTATTTCTCTTTTTAGTATCACAGTTATTTATCATAAACTCAATTAAACTTTTATTACCAATTACTATAAGCATTTTTTTTGCTCTTGTTAATCCGGTATATAACAGATTTCTAGTAAGCAACATATTTGATGATTGCGGTATTACTAAAATTACAACATCAAATTCACTTCCTTGTGCTTTATGAATTGTAATTGCATATGCATGCTCTAACTGATCTAATTCTGAAAAAGCATACCAAGAGGTTTTTTTATCATCAAATTCTATTTGCATTTGTTTTTCTGTATAATCAATTTTAGTTATTCTACCTATTTCTCCATTAAATACTCCTGTTCCAGATTCATATGTTCTTAAATTATCTCTACTCCCTCTTTCCCAGTAAATATCATAATTATTTTTTATTTGCATTACTCTATCACCTTCTCTAAAAGTAATGTCTCCATATGTTTTTTCCATAATCTCATCTACTTTAGGATTTAATTCTTGTTGTAAACTTTTATTCAATTCCTTTGTTCCCATTTTGCCTTTTTTAGTAGGTGTTAATACTTGAATATTGGTGAAAAAATCATAATCTCCATACATTTTTAAACGTTCTTTACTTAAAGATAATACTTGATAGAGCATCTTATCTTGATTATATTCATTTATATAAAAGAAATCATTTTCAGAATCTTCACTATAATTTTTATTTCCAATAAAGTTTATACCATTATTTACATTATGTGCATTTACTATTATTTTACTTTTAGCTGCTTGTCTAAAAATTTTATCTAAGTGCACTGTAGCAAATTCTTGTGAATCTATTAAGTCTTTCAAAATACTACCTGGTCCTACTGAAGGCAACTGATTAGGATCTCCAACAAAAATAATTTTTGTTCCTAAAAAAATTGCTTTTACTAAATAATTCATTAAAAAAACATCTACCATAGACATTTCATCTATAACTAAAATATCAGCATCTACTGGACTTACATCTGTATCTACGCTTCCTAATTTATCTTCTTCAAATTTTCCAATTTCTAATAATCTATGTATTGTTTTAGCTTCTTCACCTGTTGTCTCACTCATACGTTTAGCCGCTCTTCCCGTTGGAGCACATAGAACAACTTTCTTATTATGTGATTTATAAATTTCTATTAAACATTTTATTATAGTAGTTTTTCCTGTACCTGGGCCTCCTGTTATTATACACACATTGTTTTCATTTATTTGCATTATTGCATCAAATTGTTTTTCTGAAAGTTCAATATCTAAATTGTTTTCATGTTTTTTTATTTCTTTCTCAAAGTTTTTCATATACTTTGTATTATTGCATTCTCTAAGTGCTATTAGTCGCTCAGCAATATTATTTTCCGCTTTATATAGTTGTTCTAAAAATACAAATTCTATATCATCTTTTTCTATTATAGATTTATTTTTATTATTTGCATTTCTATTGTCT